>RFJS01000389.1 GCA_003694825.1 Verrucomicrobiota bacterium
GTCAATCGGTCGTCCGGCGCGGCTTTCGCGAGACCCGTTTCGAGCGCGCTGCCGCAGGATCGTCTGCGTCGGCGGCGGGCTTTCCCGGCGAGTAGTCGACGTGGTCGTGGTAGATTGTCTTGGGGTTGGCTTCCTGTTGCTGGCGCTCGCGGTCGATGCGGGCGCGGAATTCCTGCGGGGTCTCACCGCGGTGCTTTTTGAAGACGCGGGCGAAGTAGGCGGGGTCGGAGAAGCCGCTGGAGTAGGCGATCTCGGAGATATATAAAGAAGGGTTGCGCAGGGCGACGGCGGCGCCGTCGATGCGGACGCGCTGGATATAGTGGACGAGTTTCTCGCCGGTTTCGGTGTGGAAGAGGTGGGAGAGGTAGTCGGGCGAGCATTGGAGCTTCTCGGCGATGGAGGCGACGCTGAGCTTCGGGTTGGCGAATTGCTCGCGCACGAGCCACTTGGCCTGAAAGACCTTGCCGATGTCGGCGTTGAGCTCACCCATGCCGGTGGCGATCATGTCCTTGAAGAGCCCGAGCAGGGCGGTGACGAGGCCGCGGAGGACGTGGTCGCGGGCGGGGGGTTGGTTGTGGTAGGCGGCGACGACCGCGTTGGTGAGCGTGAGGTAGGTGTCGAGGTCCGGGGTGTCGAAAAACTCGATCACCTCGATGTCGGGTTTGCCCGGTGCGACTTCGCGGGCGAAGTGCATGCTCATCGTATGGCTGTAGAAGCCGGCGACGAGATTCTGGAAGGCATGGGCGCCGCCCGAGACGCTTTCGCCGTGAGGGACGCCCGCGGGGATCACGGCGAGTTCGTTCTCGCGCAGGTCGAAGGCCTCTTTGGGAAAGCGAAAGTGCGTGGTCCCGCTGGTCTGCAGGAAGACCTCGGGTTTGAAATGGAAATGCATACCCTCGACGCGCTGCATCATGCCTTCTTCGCGAGGCACGCGCACGGTGAGTTTGCGACGTTCGGCCAGCGCGAGGAAACGCTCGACCACCTCGAGCATGCGGGCCCGGTCGCGGGAGCGGCCGGAGGGGGCGGTGGGCTTGCGGGCTGAAGGGGCGGTTTTTGCCATGCGGGGTGGCAGTCGGTTCATCGTCGCCGCGAGGGAGGGGCGGCGGTGGCCACTGTCGAAGTTTTGTGGCCGGTTTTCAAGGCCAGTGCGTGCCCCGGACCGTCGTTTCGCCGCAAGGGGGACGTTGCCGCTGCAGCGCGTCCGACGGCGGGATGCACCATGCAATCCGCGGGCGTATCCCTGCCGTCGGCCCGGGATGGAGAGGCGCGGCCCAAGCGGTGCTTCTGCGTGGAATCAGGAAACCTCCTTTTTTCTGCGAAGGCTCTTGCACGGGGAAAAATGGCTCCGTAACGTCGCTCGTTTTCCAGCCCCCGCAGGGCGTTGAACCATGGTATCGGAGAACACAGAATTCACCTACAACAGCAAGATCGAGGGAGACGTCGTCGTGACGAAGGCCGATGCTGTCGTGAACTGGATCCGGTCGCACTCGATGTGGCCGATGCCGATGGGCCTGGCCTGTTGCGCGATCGAGCTGATGGCCTCAGGCGCCGCACGGCACGACATCAGCCGTTTCGGTGCGGAAGTGATGCGTTTTTCGCCTCGGCAGTCGGATGTGATGATCGTGGCCGGGACTGTGACCTACAAGATGGCCACCGCTCTGCGGCGCATCTACGACCAGATGGCCGCCCCGAAGTGGGTGATCGCCATGGGTGCCTGCGCCTCGACCGGTGGCATGTATCGCTCCTACGCCGTGCTGCAGGGAGTGGACCGGTTCGTGCCGGTCGATGTTTATGTGAGCGGTTGCCCCCCGCGTCCCGAAGCGCTGCTCGATGCGATTCTCAAGCTCAAGGAGAGCGTCAATCGCGAGCCGTCCGTGAGGAATCTTCTCAAAGCCGGGGCACGATGAGCACAGCTGCGACTTCCCTCGACCTCGAGAAACGGTTTCCGGGCGTCACGCCGCGGGATTCGGCGGATTGTCCGGCCTTCAACGTGCCGACCGCGGACATCGTCCGCGTCCTCACCGCCCTGCGCGACGACTTTGGTTACGACATGCTCGTCGATATCGCGGGCATCGACTGGGGCGAGAGTGCGTCGCCGCGTTTCGCGGTCGCCTACCACGTGCTCTCCACGGAAAAGGCGGCCTATGTCAGGCTTGTCGCGCCGTGTTCCGGGGATGCCGAGCCGTCGATCCCGTCTGTTGCCGGCGTTTATCCGGCGGCCGACTGGCATGAGCGCGAGGCCTACGACATGTTCGGCATCCGCTTCGAAGGGCACCCGGACTTGCGGCGTATCCTCATGTGGGAAGGGTATCCCTACCATCCGCTGCGCAAGGACTTCCCGCTCGCCGGTATCGAGACGGACCTGCCGGACGACGAGGTCGCGGGCGAGACCGGCGTGCGCGTCAAACCCGCTCCCATGGCCGGCGGCCCGTTTGTCGCTCCGCAGGCCGGACACATGACCTCCCGCGAGCCCCGGGCGCGCGACGAAAGCTGGAACGAGAAGAGCGAGAAACCCGCCGACTGACGGCCCCGCCAACCCACACGCGAGCAACCGAACCGATGTCCACGGAATACACCTTTCCCGACAATGCCGCCCGGTCCGCCGCGGCAGCCGACGCGCCGGAGTTCGAGACCGAGAAACTCACGATCAACATGGGGCCGTCCCACCCGAGCACGCACGGCGTGCTGCGGCTGCTCCTCGAGCTGGACGGCGAGACGGTCACCCGGTGCGATCCGGTCATCGGCTACCTCCACCGTGGCGACGAGAAGATCGCGGAAAACATGACCTACAACCAGTTCGTGCCTTACACGGACCGGTTGGACTACCTCTCTCCGCTCGCCAACAACGTCGCCTACGCCATCGCCGTCGAGCGGCTCGCACACCTCGAAGTCCCCCCGCGCTGCCAGGCCATCCGGGCGCTCATCTGCGAGATGGCGCGCATCTCCTCCCACCTGCTCGGCCTCGGCGTCTACGCGATGGATACCGGGGCGATGACCGTCTTCCTCTACACGTTTACCGAGCGCGAAAAACTCTACACCCTCTTCGAGGAGCTCACCGGAGCGCGTTTCACCACCAGCTACACCCGCATCGGCGGTCTCGCCCGTGACATCCCGGAGGGGTGGCTGGGACGTGTCGCCAGGTTCTGCGATGGCGTCCTGCCGGTCGTCGACGAGATCGACGCCCTGCTCACCCGCAACCGTATCTTCCTCGATCGCACCGAGGGCATCGGTGTGATTTCGAAGGAAGACGCGATCGCCTGGGGGCTCACCGGCCCCAATCTGCGCGCCTCCGGCGTGCCGCTCGACCTGCGCAAGGACAAGCCCTACTGCGGCTACGAAAACTACGAGTTCGATGTGCCGGTGGGCACGAAGGGCGACTGCTACGACCGCTACCTCGTGCGTCTCGAGGAGATCCGGCAGAGCGTGCGCATCATCCGGCAGATCATCGCCAACATGCCGGACGGCCCCTGGTATGCCGAGGATGCGAAGAAGATCTTCGCTCCGCCCACGGACAAGATCCTCACCAGCATGGAGGAGCTCATCCAGAATTTCATGCTCGTCACCGAGGGTCCGCAGATGCCCGCCGGCGAAGTGTATTTCGAAGCGGAGAATCCGAAGGGCGCTCTCGGCTTCTACATCATCTCCAGGGGAGGCGGCGTGCCCTATCGGCTCAAGATCCGCGCCCCTTCCTTCTGTTCACTGAGCATCCTCCCGAAAGTCGCGGTGGGCTGCATGGTGGCCGACCTCTCGGCCATCCTCGGCAGCCTCGACTTCGTCATGGGAGAGTGCGACCGCTGACCGCTCCAACCGCGTCATGGCGAATTCATTCGGCAACAAGCTCAAACCCGAGACCCTGGCGGAGATCGAAAAGATCATCCCGCGCTACCCGCAGAAACGCAGTGCGTTGATGCCGGTGCTGCAGGCGATCCAGGACGACCAGCGCGTCATCTCCAACGACGCCATCGAGTGGGTCGTGGAAAAACTCGACCTGCAGCCCATCAACGTCCTGGAGGTCGTCAGCTTCTTCCCGAACTACCGGCAGAAGCCCATCGGCAAATGCTGGGTGCGGGTCTGCCGCACGCTCTCCTGTGCCCTGCACGGGGCCTACAAGGTCGTGGACATCCTCGAAAAGGAACTCGGCTGCAAGATGGGCACCACCAGCGAGGACGGCTCCATCACTCTCGAATACGCCGAATGCCTCGCCGCCTGCGGCACCGGGCCGGGCGCCCTCATCGACGAGGACCTCTTCGAAAATCTCAAACCCGACGATCTCGGCCCCGTCATCGCCGAGATCAAAAAACGCGCGGCGGGGGGCGTGCCGACCCCCACCAAGGGTTGACCAGACACCATGGCTGCGAAGGAAACACGCATTCTTCTCAAGCACGCGGACGATCCGAACTACTCGACATCGATCGACAGCTACCTCGCGGTCGGTGGTTACAAGATGCTCGAGCAGGCGGTCACGATGAAGCCCGAGCTGATCCGCGCCGAGGTCAAGGCGGCCGGACTGCGCGGCCGTGGCGGCGCGGGCTTCCCCTGCGGTGTCAAGTGGGACCTCGTCGATCGCAAAAGCGGCAAGCCCATCTACCTGATCTGCAACTGCGACGAGTCCGAGCCGGGCACGTTCAAGGACCGGCAGCTTGTTCACAAGGATCCCCACCAGCTCATCGAGGGCATCATGATCTCGGCCTACGCCAACAACGTGGCGCTGGCCTTCATCTACATCCGCGAAGAGATGCCCAAGGGCGCGCGCATCCTGCGCCAGGCCATCGAAGAGGCCCGGGCGAAGGGCTACGTGGGCGAAAACATCTGCGGCTCCGGCTACTCCTGCGACATCATCGTGCACCGCGGCGCCGGCGCCTACATCTGCGGTGAGGAGACCGGCCTGATCGAGTCGCTCGAGGGCAAGCGCGCCTACCCGCGCATCAAGCCTCCTTATTTCCCGGCCGTCCTCGGCCTCTACAACTGCCCGACGATCGTCAACAACGTCGAAACCCTCTGCAACGTCGTGCACATCTGCCGCATGGGCTCGGTCGAATACGCCAAGATCGGCCGTCCCAACAACACCGGCACCCGCATCTGGTGCGTCAGCGGCCACGTGCAGCGCCCCGGCTACTACGAAGTGGCTGGCATCACCATGGGCGAACTGCTCTACGACCTGTGCGGCGGCCCGCTGCCCGGACGCAAGTTCAAGGCCATCGTCCCCGGTGGCGGCTCCATGAAAATCCTGCGCTACGACGAGCGCTTCAAGGGCAAGAACCCCGACGGCAGCGAATACGAATACGGCGTCGACGACATCCCGCTCGACTTCGACGGTGTGGCCGCCGCCGGCTCCATGTCCGGCTCGGCCGGCATGATGGTCATGGACGACTCCGTCGACATCATGGAAGCGCTCGCCAACCTCGTCGGCTTCTACTCGCACGAGAGTTGCGGCCAGTGCACCCCGTGCCGCGAAGGTTCGCTCTGGGCGAAGAAAATCACTTGGCGCATGTGCCGGGGCGACGCCCGCGAGCAGGATCTTGACACGCTGGTCAGCATGGCCGGCAACATCGGCGGCCGCACCGTCTGCCCCATGGGCTTTTCCACCACCTGGCCGGTGCAGAGCTACGTCGGCAAATTCCGTGAAGAAATCGAAGCGAAGGTCCGCGAAAACAAAGTGGGCATGCGCGGCGACATCCGGCTGATCGAAAAATGAGCGACGCAAAACCAGACGACGGTCTGATCAGCATCAACATCGACGGGCAGGAAGTGCGCTGCCAGCCCGGCGCCAACATCATCGAAGTGGCGGCCAGCATCGGCATCGAGATCCCGCACTACTGCTACCACCCGAAACTTTCGGTCTCCGGCAACTGCCGCATGTGCCTCGTCCAGCTCGGCCTTCCGGGCAAGGACCGCGCCACCGGCCAGCCCATGCTCAACGCCGATGGCACGCCCATCATCCAGTGGTTCCCCGGGCCGGCCATCGCCTGCGGCACAAAGGCCTCGCCGGGCATGCACATCCGCACCGATTCGGACATGGTCAAGCAGTGCCGCGAGGGTGTCACCGAGTTTCTCCTGCTCAACCACCCGCTCGACTGCCCGATCTGCGACCAGGCCGGCGAGTGCCGTCTCCAGGAATTCTCCGCCGAACACGGCCGCGGCTACAGCCGCTTCACCGAGGAGAAAAACGTCAAGCCGAAGCGCACCGTGCTCGGCCCGCGGGTGATGCTCGACGACGAGCGCTGCATCCTCTGCTCCCGCTGCATCCGCTTCTGTCGTGAGATCGCCAAAGACGACGTTCTCGGCTTCACCGATCGCGGCAGCTACACCACGCTCACCTGCTACCCGGGCCGCCAGCTCGAGAACAACTACTCGCTCAACACCGTCGACATCTGTCCGGTCGGCGCGCTCACCAGCCGCGATTTCCGCTTCAAGATGCGCGTGTGGTTCCTCAAGCCCACGCCGAGCATCGACACCGAGACCAGCGTCGGCTGCAACACCGAGGTCTGGAGCCGCGAGGGGAAAATCTACCGCATCACCCCGCGCCGCAACGACGAGGTCAACGACACCTGGATGCCCGACTCCGGGCGCGAACTCTACAAGCAGGTCGAGGCGGAAAACCGCCTCAAACAGGCCGCCGTCGCCGGGCAGCCGGCCTCGATCGAAGAGGCCCTCGCCGCCGCCTCGAAAAACCTCGCCGACGGTCCGGTCGCCATCGTGGGCTCGGGCCGCTGCAGCGTCGAGGAGCAGTATCTGCTCAAAAAACTCGCCGACGCCCTCGGCGCCGCCTCGCGCCAGCTCGTGAGCCGGATCGGGGAGGGGGACGGCCTGCTCGTCTCCGCCGACCGCAACCCCAACGTGCGCGGCGCGCTCCTCACCGGCCTCATCGACGACCTGCCGAAACAGCGGCTCGACGACCTCGCCGCGCGCATCGACGCCGGCGAAGTGCGCACGATCTTCGCCGTCAACGAAGACCTCACCGCGGCCGGCCTCTCCGCCGAGCAGCTCGCGAAGGCCACGATCGTCTACCTCGGCACCCACGCCAACGCCACCAGCGAGGCCGCCGCCGTGGTTCTGCCCGGTCTGACGGTGTTCGAGAAGTCCGGCACGTTCGTCAACCAACAGTTCCGCCTGCAAAAGTTTCACCGCGCCGTGCCGGGCGTTCCGGGGGCGCGGGATGACCTCTTCCTGCTCGGATCACTCCTCGCCAACGCCACCGGCAGCCAGGCGCCGACCGTGGTGGCCTCGGTCTGGGAGGCCATGGCCGCCGAGATCGGACCGTTCAAGGGGCTGAGCTTTGCCGCCATCCCCGACACCGGCGTGCTCGTCGATGGCAGCGCCTTCGCCGGGCTGCCCTTTGTCGAGGGGAAGTCTCTGCACTATGAACCCGCGGGCATGGAGGCCGCGGCCACGTCATGAACGCAACCGACATCCTCATCCGCTTTGGTCTGGGGCTCATCGTCATCGTCGTGGTGATGACGGTGTGCATGTATTCGGTGCTCGCCGAGCGCAAGGTCTCCAGCTGGATCCAGGGACGCCTCGGGCCGAACCGCACCAGCATCCCGCTCCTCGGCAACATCCCCGTCATCGGCCGCTTCCTCACCCGGCTCGGTGTCTTCCAGCCCCTGGCCGACGGCGGCAAGTTCCTCTTCAAGGAGGACGTCATCCCGGCGCACGTCAACAAGGTCTACTTCGTGCTCGCCCCGGTCATCGCCTTCGTCCCGGCCCTGGTCACGATCTCCGTGGTGCCCTTCGGCGCCTACATCGACGCCGCCACCGGCGCGGCGCGGACGGTCATCCTCGCCAATGTCGACGTCGGCATCCTGCTCATCTTCGCCGTCGCCTCGCTCGGCGTCTACGCCATCATCCTCTCCGGCTGGGCCTCGAACAGCAAATACCCGTTCCTCGGCGGCGTGCGCGCCTCGGCGCAGATGATCTCCTATGAGTTGTCGATGACGCTGGCGGTGCTGCCGGTGTTCATTTGGGTCAACGCGCCCGGCACGCCCGGCACGCTCAGCCTCGTGCGCGTGGTCGAGGCGCAGGCCGACTGGTGGTTCGTCCTCACCCAGCCGGTGGCCGCGGTGGTCTTCATCATCGCCATCTTTGCCGAGACCAACCGGCTGCCCTTCGACATGCCCGAATCGGAAACCGATCTCGTCGGCGGCTATCACACCGAATACAGCTCCTTCAAATTCGGTTTCTTCTTCGTCGGTGAATACGCCAACATGACCGTCGGTGCCTGCGTCATCGCCCTGCTGTTCTTCGGCGGGTGGCATCCGCTCCCCTTCGTCACCTGGGGCGACATCGCGGCATGGACGGGGCTGCCGGTCAACGTCGGCGCCCTCGGGGCGGTCCTCGCGGTCGGCACCTTCGCCGCCAAGGTGCTGTTTTTCCTGTTCTTCTTCATCTGGGTGCGCTGGACGGTGCCCCGCTTCCGCTACGACCAGGTCATGCGGATCGGCTGGCGGGGGCTGCTTCCCGTCGCCATCGCCAACCTCGTGATCTACGCCATCCTCATCGCGCTGCTCGAGCGCGCCGGAGCCTGACGCGCCATGCCTGTCAAAGTCGTCGAACGCAAACCGCTCACCCTCGCCGAGCGCACCTACCTGCCGCAGATCCTCAGCGGCCTGCGCATCACCTTCCGCAACATGTTCAAGCCGAAGGTGACGGTGGAGTATCCGGAGGAGCGCCCGCCGATTCCCCCGGGCTACCGCGGCGTGCCCACCCTGGTGAAGGATCCGGACGGCCGCGAAAAGTGCGTCTCCTGCCAGCTGTGCGAATTCGTCTGCCCGCCCAAGGCCATTCGCATCACCCCCGGGGAGATCCCGGAGGACAGCGAATATGCCCACGTGGAGAAAGCGCCACAGGAGTTCGAGATCAACATGCTGCGCTGCATCTACTGCGGCCTCTGCCAGGAGGTCTGCCCGGAGGAGGCGATCTGGCTGCAGAACATCTATTCGGTCACCGGCACCAGCCGCGAGGAACTCGTCAACAACAAGGCTAAGCTCTACGAGCTGGGCGGCACCCTGGCGGACAAGCATTTCAAATGGGAAAAGAAACGCCGGGCGGCCGAGCGCGGCAACGCCCACTGAGCGAACCTAACCCCACACTGGCACGATGCAGGACTTCCTCTTCTACCTGTTTTCCGCGATCACGCTGGGCGGCGCGCTGCTGGTGGTGACGAGCCGCAACGCCGTCAACTCCGCCGTGTTTCTCATCGTGACGTTTCTCGGCATGGCCGCGCTGTTCGTGCTGCTGGAGTCCTACTTTCTCGCGGTGCTCCAGGTGCTCGTCTACGCGGGCGCGGTCGTGGTGCTGTTCCTCTTCATCATCATGCTGCTCGATGTGAAGGGGGGACGGCGGCGCCGTCTCGGCGGGATGAGCGCCTTCGCCGCCGCCATCGCCGGTCTCCTCCTGGTGAGCGGTGTCGTCACGCTCTTCACCGGGATCGGCGAGCGCATGACGCCGGCCACCGCCACCGGGGTGGGGGCGCAGCTGCATTCTTTCGGTTACGCGCTGTTCACCACGCACCTGCTGCCCATGCAGGTCACCGGCTTTCTGCTGCTCGTCGCCATGATCGGCGTGATCGTGCTGAGCAAGCGGCTCACCGCGCCGACCGCCCCGCGCGGCGCGGCTCCGGCCGCCGGAGAAAACAAGGGGACTTCCGCCTGAACCCGGGGAATCGCCGTCCACAACCATGTCTGCTCTCCCTACAGCCACTCTCCCCACCGTGCTCGCGGCCGCTTCCGCTGTCGGCCTGCAGCACTACATCGCCCTCGCGGCCCTGCTGTTCGCCATCGGGTTTGTCGGCGTGCTCATCCGCCGCAACACGCTGGTGGTCTACATGTCGCTCGAGCTGATGCTCAACGCCGCCATCCTGGCGACCGTCGCGTTCACCCGCTACAACGGGACGGTCGAGGGCAATGTGTTTGTCTTCTTCATCATCACCGTCGCTGCGGCGGAAGTTGCCGTGGGACTGGCGATCATTGTCGCCCTGTTCCGCAAGCGCCACTCCGTCGACGTCGGCGATCTCGCCACGCTGAATAACTGACGATGGAAACGCTCGCAACAGACTGGATCTGGGTGGCCGTGATGCTGGGGGCGCCGCTGGCGGCCTCGGCGGCGATCGCGCTGCTGTTTCGCCGGCAGGGCGGGGTGGCGGCGGCACTGTCTGTCGGCGCGGCCGTGGTCATCGCGGCGGCGGCGGGGCATGTGATCTTCCGGCTCGGCGACGTGGAGGTGAGCTGGCTGTGGCTCGAGCTGGGGGATTTCCGGCTCTCGCTCGGCTTTCTCGTCAACGACCTCGCCCGGCTGATGATGGCGGTGGTCGCCTTCGTCGGCCTGCTCATCCACATCTTCAGCCTCGGCTACATGAAGGAGGATCCGTGCAAGGCGCGGTTCTTCGCCGGATTGTCCGTGTTCATGTTTTCGATGCTGGGCATCGTCGTCGCCGACAGCCTCGTGATGCTGTTCATTTTCTGGGAGCTGGTCGGGATGAGTTCCTACCTGCTGATCGGCTTTTACGTGGAAAAGCCCTCCGCGGCCGAGGCGGCGAAAAAGGCCTTCATCGTCAACCGCGTCGGCGATTTCGGCTTCCTCATCGGCATCGTCTGGGCGTGGTGGAACTTCGGCACGGTCAGCCTCACCGAAATCGGCGCGGCCATGGGCGGCGGGACCGCGGTGCCCCTGACGGGGATCGCGCTGCTGCTGTTCTGCGGCGCCGTCGGCAAGTCCGGCCAGGTGCCGTTGCACGTGTGGTTGCCGGATGCGATGGAGGGTCCCACGCCGGTTTCGGCCCTCATTCACGCCGCCACGATGGTCGCCGCCGGTATCTACCTGCTGTGCCGGATCAGTGTGATGATGACGGTGGACGCCCTCGATGTCGTGCTCGCCGTGGGCGTGGTCACCGCGGTCTACGCCGGCTTCTGCGCCATCCCGCAGAAGGACATCAAGAAGATCCTGGCGTATTCGACGGTCTCGCAGCTCGGCTACATGGTGGCCGCGTTCGCCCTGGGATCGAAATACGCGATCCAGCACGGCGAGAGCCTCGCCACGGCCGCGCTGACCGCCGGCATCGCCGCGGCGATGTTTCACCTCACCACGCACGCCTTCTTCAAGGCGCTGCTCTTCCTCGGTGCCGGTTAGGTCATTCACGGCTGCCATCACGAGCAGAACATCTTCCGCATGGGCGGGTTGATGAAGCGCATGCCGCTGACGTTTGTCGCCTTTACCGTCGGTTTTCTCGCGCTGATCGGGACGCCGTTTTTCTCGGGTTTCTTCAGCAAGGACGCGATTCTCTACCTCGCGCTCGAGGTCAACCGGACGGTCTTCTGGCTGCTCGTGCTCGGCGCGGTGCTGACGGCCTTCTACATGACGCGGCTCTGGGTCATCGCCTTCTTCGGCCGCCCCCGTTCCTCGCAGGCGGAGGGGGCGCATGAGAGTCCGCTGGTCATGACGGTGCCGCTGGTCCTGCTGGCGGTGCTCTCGGTCTTCGGCGGCATGGTCGCCTGGTATCCGGACGCGCTCGCCGGCATCCTCCATGGCGTGCCGCACGCCGAGGGCGAGGCTCACCACACCGTGCTCTACGCCAGTGTCGGCGCCGTGCTCGCGGGCGTGCTCGTCGGCTTCCTCATCTACCGGCCCGGCGCCGGGGAGGACAAGCTGGAGAAGAACGCCCGGCCGCTGTTCAACTTCCTCAAGGGCCGTTTGTGGTTCGATGAGATCTATCTGGCCTACGTCCAGCACGTGCAGGAGCGGCTCGCCCAGTTGCTCGCCTTCCTCGAGCATCTGCTCCTCTCGGGCCTGATGGTGCGCGGCTCGGCGGCGGGAGCGGGCCTGCTCGGAATCCTCGCGAAGGGGATGCACTCGGGGAGCCTGCACACGTATGTCTACTGGTTCTTCGCGGGGCTGGTGGCCCTGTGGATGGTTGCTTTCGGTTTCTGAGGGAGGGGCACGCGCGATGAACGATTCACTTTCACTTCTGATTCCCGTCGCCATCGTGGCGCCGTTGGTCTGTGCCGTCCTGCTGCTCTGGGGCAAACACTACTGGGGCCAGGCCGTGCGCTTCATCGCCCGGGTGGGCTTCATCATCCCGGCGGTGATCGCGCTGTATCTGTGGTATGCCTACGATCCGGCCGTGCCGGGGGACTATGCGTTCGTCAGCCGCACCGATCTCGGTCTCGGCGGCCTGGGCATCACGCTGAGCCTCGGCCTCAATGGCGTCTCGCTGCCGCTGTTCGTCCTTGCCGGAGTCGTCGGCCTCGCCGCGGGACTCTACGCGGCGCAGGCCAAAGCCCGTCGCGCCCATCACTACCTGATGCTCCTGCTCATCATGCAGTCGGGGCTGATGGGGGTGTTCGCCTCGATCGACGTGTTCTTCCTCTATTTCTTCCACGAGGTGGCGCTGATCCCGACGTTCATCATGATCGGCATCTGGGGCGGCCGCGAGCGGCAGTATGCCGCGATGAACATGACGATCTACCTTACGGTGGGCGCCATGCTCTCGCTGCTCGGCCTCATCGCGCTCTACGTGCAGAGCGGAGCCGGATCTTGCGACCTGATCGCGCTGCGCGAGGCCATCGCGGCCCAGCCGCTTCCCGAGACGGTGCAGAAATACACCTTCGCGCTGCTGATGTTCGGCTTCGGCATTCTCGTGTCGCTGTGGCCGTTCCACACCTGGGCGCCGCTCGGCTACGGCGCCGCGCCTTCCTCGGTGGCGATGCTGCACGCCGGGGTGCTCAAGAAGTTTGGCCTCTATGGTCTGATCCAGGTGGCCGTGCCGCTGCTGCCTGAAGGCGTGGCAAACTGGGCGCAGGTGCTGGCCTGGCTCGCGCTGGGCAATGTCATCATCGTCGGGCTCGTGACCATCGCGCAGCGCGATGTGAAACAGATGCTCGGATACAGCTCGGTCATGCACATGGGCTACCTGTTTCTCGCCGTGGCGACGGCTTCGGTGCTCGGCGCCGGCGCGGCGGTGCTGCTCATGGTGGCCCACGGGCTGACGGTCGCGCTGCTGTTTCTGCTCGCCACCAGCCTGCACCACCGCAGCCGGACTTTCGACATGCATCGCATGGGCGGGCTGGTGACGAAGACGCCCGTGCTCGCGGCGTTCTTCACCGCCGGGATTTTCGCCAGCATCGCCGTGCCGATTCCGGGCATGGCCAATCTGTGGGGCGAGTTCACCGTCTTCCTCTCCCTGTGGGATTTTCAGCCGTGGCTGCTGGTGCCGGCGGTGTTCGGCATCGTGATCTCCGCGGTTTACGGACTGCGCGCCGTGGCCCGCATCTTCCTCGGCAAACCGACCGAAGCCTTCGCGCCGACGCTCGAGGAGCCCATGGAGGACCTTCGCTGGAGCGAGCGCATCCCGGCCATCATTCTCATCGTCGTGCTCGTGGTGATCGGCGCGTGGCCGCGCTCGTTCACCGACCACGTCAACGCCAGCCTCTCGGCTGCCTACAAGACGCCCGCCGCGGCCGTGGCGGATGTCGCCGACCATCGCTGATCGACCATGCCTGAGATCGACCTGGTAGTCTTCAAGGAAGCGGCCGCCTCCAATGCGTGGGCGGCGATCTTCCCCGAACTCACGCTCGGCCTGCTCGCCCTCGGCCTGCTCGCTCTCGAGCTGATTCTGCCGAAGTCCCGCTACGACCTGATCCCGCGCATCGCGCTGCTGGGGCAGGTGGTGCTGCTGGTTCTGATGCTTTTTCCGGCTCCGGGCGGCTCGTTTACCGGCGAGGAGACGTTCGGGGGCATGCTGTATCACTCCGGCTATGGCGACGCTTTCCGGGTGCTGTTTCTGCTCACCTCGATCATGGTGACGTGGATGGGCATCAACAGCCTCGAGCGGCAGACGCTGCCGCGGGTGGAGTTCTTCCACATCGTGCTGGTGGCCACGGCCGCGATGATGCTGCTGGTGCAGAGCAACCACTTCGCGATGCTCTTCGTGGCGCTGGAGACGGTGACGGTGTGCTTCTACGTGCTGGTGAGCTACTTCCGGCACACGGTGCACTCACTCGAGGCGGGGTTGAAATACCTCATCCTCGGCGCCCTCAGTTCGGCCATGCTGACCTTCGGCATCGTGCTGCTCTATGGCACGGCGGGCAACCCGCAGCTGCCGGGCAGCACGCAGGAGCCGATGAATTTTCTCAACCTGCGGCTCTTCCTCGAGGTGAACCCGGGCAATGTCGTCGCGATTATCGGCATGCTCCTCGTGCTCTGCGGTGTCGCTTTCAAGATCGGCGCCTTTCCCTTCCAGATCTGGATCCCCGATGTGTATCAGGGCGCGCCGACGCCGGTGACGGCGTTTCTCGCCGTCGGATCGAAGGCCGCCGGCTTCGCGGTGCTCGCCCGTCTGGTCACCTCCGTGTTTCCGCCGCTCAACGACGTGCTCGTGCCGGTGCTGACGGCGGCCACGGCGGCGACGATCCTCTTCGGCAATATCGCCGCACTGACCCAGCGCAACACCAAGCGCCTGATGGGCCTCTCCGGCGTCTCGCATGCCGGCTACCTGCTGCTCGGCGTGCTGGCAGCCGTGTCGGTCGACTGGGCGGTCGGCGCGGTCGTCTTCTACCTCTACGTGTATATGATCGCCTCGATGGCGGTCTTCGGTGTGCTCAATCACCTCGCCGACACGGAAGACGCCGGGCTCGAGACGGATGACTTCGCCGACCTCGGCGAGAAGCATCCGATGCTCGGCGCCGTGCTCTCGATCGGCCTGGGGTCCCTCGCCGGCATCCCGCCGCTGGCGGGTTTCATCGGCAAGGTGCTGATCTTCGTGGCGGCTTTCAAGGCGGGGCTCTACGGCCTGCTCGGCGTGGCGATCGTCGGTGTGATTCTGTCGATCTATTACTACTTCGGGTGGATGAAGCTGGCGATGTTCCGCTTCACCCGGGTCGTGCCGGAAGACGTGCAGGTGAAGGCCTTGA
>RFJS01000050.1 GCA_003694825.1 Verrucomicrobiota bacterium
CCGTGGCGCGCCGCCGGTGTCGGCCGGTGACGCCGGGAGGCGAGGGGGCCATTGTCCGGGGGGCGCCCGGGATCAGTTGCGCTGTCCGCGCTCGAGCAGGCGCACCCGCCGGTCGCGGCGTGGGAACTTCAGCGTCACCACCGTTCCGATCCCTTCGCGGCTGTCGATCCCGACCTGCCCGCCGTGTTCGCGCATGATGCGTTGGACGATCATCAACCCGAGCCCGTGACCATTCTTCTTGGTCGTGTGAAACGGCTGGAAAATCCGCGGCAGGTCATCCTGCGCGATGCCCTTTCCTGTATCGCCGAAATGGATATAGCAGAAGTCGTCGTCGGCGCGGAGCCGCACCCGGATCTTTCCGCCCGGCGACATGGCCTCCATGGCGTTTTTGATGATGTTGAAGAACACCTGCTTTACCTGGTTGCGGTCGGCGCGCACGACCGGCGACGCGGAGGCCGCTTCGATTTCCACGCTGAGCCCGCGATCCTGCAACTCGTGCTCCTGCACCTGGAGCACTTCCTCGAGGCACGCGAAGAGGTCCACGTCCTGGAAATCCGGCGGGTTGGGGCGGATAGCTTCGAGGAAATGCCGGATGATGCCGTCGAGGCGGTCCACCTCGCTCTCACAGACGGCCACGGATTTTTCGATTTTCTCGATGCCGGGCGTTCGCTCCAGTTTGCGCAACTGCCGCCGGATGAGCTGCAGGTGGATGGTGAGGGAGTTGAGCGGATTGCCGATCTCGTGGGCCACGCCCGCGGCCAGCAACAGAATCGACGAAATGCGCTCGCTCTCGATGCGCTCCTCGGTCGATTGCACCTCCCGGGTGACGTCGCTGAGAATCACCGCGAAGCGCTCGGCGCTCATCCCGTCGCCCAGCTCCTCGCGGAACGGGACGATGTAGAGGCGCACGATCCGGTGTTCCGGGTAGGTGAGTTCGATCTCGCGGGACTGCGCCGTCAACCCGTCGAGGCTGGCGTCGGGGGCAAGCTCGAGTGACTCGCGCAACCCGGGCACGAGCCGCCACAGAGAGGCCTTGCCGACATCGGCTTCCTTCAGCGCCACCATCCGGCAGGCCGCGCTGTTGGCATACTCGATGCGCCCCTGGCGGGTCACCACGAGAATCCCCTCGCGCACGGCTTCGAAGATGCCTTCGAAGAAGCTGCGCTCCCGCGCAAGCCGTTGCACGAGATTGGCGAGATTGACCGGGTCGAGGTTGTCCACCCGGCCCAGAACACGGTCGAGGGAACGATGCAAGGGAGGCACGTCCGCCAGCAGAAGACATCCCGCACCCCGTGGCAACGGGGAAGCGCCCGGGCGGAGGAGCGCGCCCGGCGGGGAACAGAGCCTTGTCAGCCCGGCTGCGGCAGACTGTGACATTCTTTCCCGTTGACCCCGATCCCGAAGGGCGGAGAGTGGATACGCCATGGTGCCGACCGTTCTGATTGTCGACGATGAGAAACACACCCGCGAGGGCCTTCGTCAGGCGCTGGAGGACGACTACGAGATCTACCTCGCCCAGAATGCTGACGAAGCATTCAATCTCCTTGATGCCGAGCAGTTTGACGTTGTGATTACCGACCTGCGCATGCCGGGGAAGTCCGGCATGAAGGTGATCGACAAGGCCCTCGCCGCGCCGAACAAGGCGGTCGTCATCATGCTCACCGCCTACGGCAGCGTCGAGTCGGCGGTGGAGGCGATGAAGCGCGGTGCGACCGATTTTCTCACCAAGCCGGTCAACCTCGAAAAGCTCGAGATCCTCATCCAGCGCGCCCTTCGCTCCCGCAACCTCGAGAGCGAGAATCGCGATCTGCACCAGCGGCTCGACCGCAAATTCAACCTCGAGGGCATTGTGGGCAACTCGCCGGCGCTCGAGAAAGTCATCGAGCGCGTGCGCCTCGTGGCCCCTTCGAAGGCGACGGTCCTCATCGAGGGCGAAACCGGCACGGGCAAGGAGTTGATCGCCCAGGCCATCCATCAGGCGTCCAATCGCAGCAAGGGGCCCTTTGTCGCCGTGCACTGTGCCGCGCTCCCGGCCAATCTTCTCGAGAGCGAGCTTTTCGGCCACGAGCGCGGGGCGTTCACCGGGGCGACCGAACGGCGTATCGGCCGTTTCGAAATGGCCGACGGCGGCACGCTCTTCCTCGACGAAATCGGTGAGATCAATCTCTCCACCCAGGTAAAGCTTCTGCGTTTCCTCGAGCAGCGCACCTTTGAGCGCATCGGCAGCTCCAAGCCGATCACCGTCGATGTCCGCCTCGTCGCCGCGACCAACCGCGACCTCGCCGCCATGGTGCGCGAGGGCACCTTCCGCGAGGACCTCTATTTCCGCCTCAACGTCGTGCAGATCACGATGCCGCCGCTGCGCGAGCGCAAAGAGGACATCCCGCTGCTGCTCAACCATTTCGTGAACCTTTTCGCGAAGGAAAACGGCCTCGAGCCCCCCGTCTTCGAGCCCGGAGCCATGAAGTGCCTCATGGCGTATCCATGGCCCGGAAACATCCGCGAACTGCGCAACTTCGCGGAAAATGCGGTCGTGCTGCACCGCGGCGGACGTATCCGCGAGTATGATCTCGACCCGAAGTTTCGCGGAGGGACGGGTGTGCCCCTGCCGCTTCCGGTGCCGCCCTCGGGGCAATCGGCGCCGGGCGGCGGCGACGCCGGCGAGGCGGCCGAGGCGAAGCCGCCCCTCTCGGTCGAGGAGAACGAGAAACGCCTGCTCCGCGAGGCGCTCATTCAGATGAAGGGCAACCGCACGCGGGCGGCGCAGTTGCTCGGCATCAGCCGCCGCACCCTGCATCGCAAGCTTCAGCAGTGGCCCGAGCTGGATGTCATCGACCGCTGAGGCGGAGAGCGTTTTGGTTTTCGGAACCGCGTCGTCGGCAGCCCACTACCCGATACAATTGAAAAACCTTGTCTCCACCATCAGCCTGCTCGCGGCCACCCTGGCGGGCGCCGCCGACGACAAACCAGCCGTCCTGCGCCTCGGCGGCAGTGATTTTCTGCGGCAACACACCGCGCCGGCGCTGGCCGCGGAGGCCGGGGCGGCCGGCCTTGCGTTCGAGGCGCGCTTCGAGGGCAGCCTTCCGGCATTCGACGCCGTGCGGAGCGGAGATCTCGATGCCGCCCTGGTGCTCGATCCCGCCGATCGGGATTTTGGCGACGAACAGGGGAGCGCCGGTCTGACGGCGGTCACCGTCGGGCACATCGCCGTGGCGGTCGTGGTCAACGCCGACCACCCGCTCCAGAGCATACGGCTCGATCAGCTCGCCTCGATCTTCGGCTCCGGCCTCTCCCAGGTGACCCGGACCTGGGGCGAACTCGGCCTGGACGGGGTGTGGAACGACCGCGCCATCGTCCCGATGCTGGAAGCCGGCCCCAACGGTATGGTCCGAGCACTCTTTCGTCACGCCGTCCTCGGCGATCGGGATCCGGCCGACGTCGTCATGCCCGTCGACGACATCGCCGAGACTCTCGATGAGATACGCCGCGGCCGCAACATCCTCGCGGTGCTCGATCTCGCCCATCTCCCGGCCAGCGCAGTGCGGGCCGTGGCGCTTCAGCCCACGGCCGAGTCGGCGCCCTCCGAGCCGTCAAGCGAGGCCATCCTCTCGGGCGCTTATCCACTGGCCCTGCCGCTGCGCCTCTATTTCCCGGCCGGGCGTGAGGCGCGCGTCGGGCCGTTCCTCGAGCTGCTGCGATCGGAATCGGTGCGGGCGGCGCTTCGGCGGGACGGATTTCTTCCGGTTCCCGCCGATGGCTGAAGCGGCGGCGGAGCACGGCCGGGAAAAGCCGCCGGTCACAAAAACATGCGTTTTTGAGTATTGACTACCGCAGCGCGCAGTCACTTATTTCGCGCCTCGCATCCAACCGCGGGCGTAGCTCAGTTGGTAGAGCACCACCTTGCCAAGGTGGACGTCGTGAGTTCGAGTCTCATCGCCCGCTCCACTTTCCCTTAAAAACCCGTGGCCTCCCGCGGGTTTTTTTCTTTGCTCTGCTCCTTTCTTCATGAGCCAGGAAAACACATCTGTTCCTCGCCGGGTCGTCATCACGGGCCTGGGTGCTGTCACCCCGCTCGGCCTCACTGCGGCCGCGACCTGGAAAAGCCTCGTCGAAGGCCGGTCCGGAATCGGACCGATCACGCGTTTCGATCCCGAGGGCTGCCCGGTCAACATGGCCGGCGAAGTCCGTGAGTTCGACCCGACGGCCCCGCGCGGTGAGATCCGGCCCTACGGCAGCGGGAGCGAGGCCGTCGCCGCCCCGCTCACGCCGAAGGACACGCGCAAGTTCGGCCGCTTCATCCACCTCGGCCTCGCCGCGGCCATGGATGCCTACGCCGACAGCGGCCTCGACGGCCTGCGCGATCAGCTCGATCCGACCCGGCTCGGCACCAACATCGGTGTCGGTCTCGGCGGACTCCCGGAGATCGAGGCGATGAAAGAAACGCTCGACTCGGGCGGCTACCGCCGGATCTCGGCATTTTTCATCATCCAGACGGCCCCCAACATCCTCGCCGGGCAGGCGGCCATCCTCCTCAACCTGCGCGGGCCCAACTACTGCATCGCCTCGGCCTGCGCCACCGGAGGGCACAGCATCGGCGAGGCCTTCCGCACGATTCTGCGTGGCGAGGCGGATGTCATGCTCGCCGGCGGCGCGGAGTCTGCCGTATCGCCATTGGGGATCGGCTCATTCGCGAGGATGCGGGCGCTCTCCACGCGCGACGACGATCCTACCCGTGCCTCGCGCCCCTTCGATGCCGACCGCGACGGTTTCGTGCTCAGCGAGGGCGCCGTCGTCGCCGTGCTGGAGGACTACGAGCACGCGAAAAAGCGAGGCGCCCGCATCTATGCCGAGGTCGTCGGCTATGGCGCGACGGCCGACGCCTACCACATCTCGAGCCTGGCTCCCGAGGCGGAAGGCTCGCTGCGGGCCATGCGGCTGGCGATGGCCGACGCCCGCCGCGATCCCTCGGAGATCGACTGCATCTCCGCGCATGCCACCTCCACCCCGGCGGGAGACGTCGAAGAGGCGGTCGCCCTGGCGCGGCTGCTCGGTGAAGCGCGTTCGCGTGCCAACGTCACGGCGGTGAAGTCAATGGCCGGCCACATGCTCGGCGGGGCCGGCGCCCTCGGCGCCATGGCGGCGATCCTCGCGGTGCACCACGGCGTCGTGCCGCCGACCATCAACCTCGACAACCCGGATCCAAAGTGCGCGGAAACCGGCCTGAACTTCACGCCACACACCGCGCAGGAGCGTTCAGTCCGCCTCGCCCTCGCCAACGCCTACGGATTCGGCGGCACCAACGCCTCCGTCGCCTTCGCGGCCGTCTGAGCCGGGGAATTGGCAAACGCCCGGAACGCCGCGATCCCATCCCGCTGCTGACATCGCCATGAAGGCTGCCGATCTCTTCGACCTGCCGGAAAGCCTCGCCGCCTTTCGCGCGTCCTTTTCGCCCGACGCGGCACCGTGGGAGTGGGTGCGGGCGATTCGCGATGCGCTTGCGGGGGTGGAGCGCTCGCTGCCGGCCGCGCTCGACATCCCGCCCGGCGTGCGCATCGAGGGCGCCGTCCACCTCGACCCAACGGTGCGGCTGCCGCACACCTGCACTCTCATCGGACCGGCCTGGATCGGACCGGAGACCGAGATCCGTCCCGGCGCCTTCATCCGCGGCAATGTCATTGCGGGCGCCGGGTGCGTGCTCGGCAACTCCTGCGAATTCAAAAACGCGCTGCTGCTGGACGCGGTGCAGGTGCCACACTTCAGCTACGTCGGCGATTCGGTGCTGGGCAACCGCGCCCATCTCGGCGCCGGCGTCATCTGCTCCAACCTTCGGCTCGACCAGCAGCCCGTGCGCATCCGCTTCCCGGACGGCCATGTCGTCGACACCGGTCTGCGCAAGCTCGGCGCCCTGCTCGGTGACGCGGCCGAGGCCGGCTGCAACGCGGTGCTGCAGCCCGGGGCGATCCTCGGGCGGCGCGCCCTCGTCTATCCGCTCACCGCCTTCGCCGGCGTCCTGCCGGCGGCCACCATCGCCTGCTCCGGCGCCGGGCGCGTGGAGGTTTTTCCGAGACGGGATTGACCGCGATCATGATTTCACAAAACCACCAGCCCATGCGCATTCTCTCAGGCATCCAGCCCTCCGGCTCGCTCCACGTCGGGAACTACTTCGGCATGATGAAGCCGGCGATCGAACTGCAGGAGCGCGGCGAAGCGCTCTACTTCATCGCCGATTATCACTCCCTCACCTCGCTCACCGACCCCGAGGTGCGGCGCAAAAACGTCATGGACGTCGCGCTCGATTTCCTCGCCTGCGGGCTCGATCCCGAGCGGACGGTTTTCTTCCGGCAGTCCGATGTCCCGGAAGTCTGCGAACTGACCTGGCTGCTCTCCACGGTCACGCCGATGGGGTTGCTCGAGCGTTGCCACAGCTACAAGGACAAGATCGCCAAAGGCATCTCGCCCAACCACGGCCTCTTCGCCTACCCGGTGCTCATGGCCGCGGACATCCTCATCTACGACTCGAACCTCGTCCCGGTGGGCAAGGACCAGAAGCAGCACGTCGAGGTCACCCGCGATGTCGCCATCAAGTTCAACCAGCTCTACGGGGAAACCTTCGTCATCCCCGAGCCGGAGATCCGGGCCGAAGTCGCCACCGTGCCCGGTCTCGATGGCCAGAAGATGAGCAAGAGCTACAACAACACCATCGAGATCTTCGGGGAGGCAAAAGCCCTTCGCAAAAAGATCATGTCCATCGTCATGGACAGCCGGCCCATCGACGAGCCCAAGCCCGATGCCGATCAGAACCTCGCCATCAAGCTGCTCAAGCTCGTCGCCCCGCCGGATCTGGCGCGCGAGTGCGAGGAGCGCGTGCGCGCCGGCGGCTACGGCTACGGCGAGCTGAAAAAACAACTCTTCGCCAGCTACTGGGACTACTTCGCCGAGGCCCGCGCCCGCCGCGCCGAACTCGCCGACAACCTCGACTACGTCAACAGCGTCCTGGAAAAAGGCGCCGCCCGTGCCCGCGAAATCGCCACCACCGTGCTCAAGCGCGCCCGGCGCAATTGCGGGATAGACTGATCGCCGGGCGGGCAACCTCGGGGGGAGCGCCGCCCGCCTTAGGGCCGGCGGAGCCCGTTACCGGGTCACCGCAGCCTGGCCTCGACCAGGTTTGCGATGTGGTCGACAACCTGTTCGAGGGTCATCTCCGTGGTATCCACGCGGATGGCACCCGGCGGACAGTGCAGCGGGGCGGTCTTGCGCTGGCGGTCGAGCCGGTCTCGTTCGTGGATCTGGTCCGCCTGCCCCTCGGCCGCCCGTCGGCGGGCGCGTGCCTCCGGCGAGGCATCGAGAAAAATGCGCAGGTCGGCATCGGGGAAGATCACGCTCCCGATGTCCCGGCCTTCCATGACCAGCCCGCGAAAGCCATTGGCGCGGGCGACTTCGGCCTGGCCCCGCTGGTAGTCGAGAAGAAACCGGCGCACCACCGGCAGTGCGGCAAACCTGGATACGTTCTCATTGACCGGCGCGGAGCGGATCTCCTCGCCCGGCACCCATCCATCGATCTCCATGCGCGCGCTGCGCCCCTCGATGCGGGTGCTCGGATGGAGATGAGCGAGGGCTTCGGCCACGGCGGTTTCGTCGTCGGGCGAGACGCCGGCCTCGAGCAGCTTGAAGGTCACGGCCCGGTAGAAGGAGCCGGTATCCACATGCATGAAGTTGAAGCGCTCGCTGAGGGCCCGCGAGGTGGAGGACTTGCCGGAGGCGGCGCCGCCGTCGATGGCGACGATGAGGAAGCGGTCGTCGTTGTCACTCATGGGGATCGGATTGCAGGCTCTGCCGCCTGACGGATTCGAGAACCTCGAAAAAGTCGGGAAAAGTTTTCGCACAGCATCCGGGATTGCGGATGGCGAGCCAGGGGTGGCCGTCGCCGCGGAGGTCGTGGCAGCCGAGGATGCCGAAACTCATGGCGAAGCGGTGATCGCCGTAGGTCTCGATCTCGACGCCGGCGCGCAACGGCCGCGGATGGATCTCCAGGGCATCCTTCTCTTCAATCACGTGCTGGCCGAGCCGGCGCAGTTCGGCGGCCATGCCGGCCACGCGGTCGGTCTCCTGGCGGCGCGTGTGGGCGATGCCGCGAATGCGGGTGACGCCGTCGAGCAGCGGTGCCAGCGCCGCCATGGTCAGGAAGGTATCGGAGATCGGGTGATAGTCGGCATCGGCCGCGCGGGCGCGCTCTCCGCGTGAAAACGTGCTGGTCACGCCGTCGCGATTTCTGGATACGCGCACGCCGGCTTCGGCGAGGCGGTCGGCGAAGCCGGTGTCGCCCTGCAGGGAGTCTTCGGGGAGGCCCGGGAGGGTGATGCCGCCCCCGGCGGCGATCGGCAGTGCGAGAAAGTAGGAGGCGGCGGAGGCATCCGGTTCGACCGGGTAGAGGGGGGTCGCGCGCCGGTAGGGGGCGCCGTGGGGTGGATGCAGGGTCATCGCGTCCGCGCTGATCCGGGCCGGCGCCTGGCCGAATTGCTCCATCATCCGCAGGGTCATGCGGACGTATTCGCGGCGATAACCGCTGTTGGTGAGCTCGATCGTCACGGGCGCCCGGGCTAGGGGAGCGACCATGAGCAGGGCCGAGAGCAACTGACTGCTGGAGGAGGCATCCAGGCTGACGGTGCCGCCGGCGAGCCCGCGAGATTCGATGTCGATCGGGAAGAAGCCGCCGTTGGAGTGAATGCGGGCGCCGAGGTTCTCCAGCGCGTCGAGCAGGCTGCCGATGGGCCGCTTGCGCATCTGCGGCACGCCGTCGATCCGGTAGCGGCCGCCCGGATGCAGGCAGCACAGCGCGGTGAGAAAGCGCGCGGCTGTCCCGGCGAGCCCGACGAACAGCTCGGCTTCTGCGGCGGGGATGCGTCCACCGGTGCCGTGGACGCGGATGCGCCGGGCGCCGGCGTCCTCCTCGACGGTGAATCCGAGCCGGCGCAGGCCATCGGCCATGATGGCGGTGTCTTCGCTGAAGAGGGCGCCCTCGAGCGTGGTTTCTCCCTCGGCGAGCGCGGCCAGCAGCATGGCCCGGTTGGTGATGCTTTTCGAGCCCGGCAGCCGGACGATGCCTCGGGCCGGTGCGGTGAAGGGGGGGATCCAGAGCAGGTCGCCGGACATGTCGGGGAGGGGGGTCAACCGGGCAGTCCCTCGCGGTAGTTGCGGCCGCGTTCGAGGATAGAGCGGACGGCGAGCGGGTCGTTGTTGGCGATGGCTGCCTGGAGCGCTTCGAGCGCGTCCTGGTAGCCCTTGATGGCGCGCAGAAGCTCATCGCGATTCAGGGCGAAGATGCCGCGCCAGAGGTCGGCGTCGCCGCCGGCGATGCGGGTGGTGTCGCGCAGGCCCGGTCCGGCGAGGTCGCGCCAGAGCGGGTTTTTGTCCGCGAGGTAGGCGCAGAGAGCGGAGGCGATGGCGTGGGGCAGGTGGCTGATGTGGGCCACGATTTCGTCGTGTGTCTCGGGCGACTCGCGCACGACGATGGCGTCGAGCGCGCTCCAGAAGGCGGCGGCTTTTTCGACAGCGTCGGGGTCGCTGTCGGGGAGCGGCGTGAGGAAACACGGCCGGCCGCGGAAGAGATCGGCGTGGCCGTGGATGTGCCCGGTCTTGTCGGAGCCGGCCATGGGATGCGCGCCGATGAAGTGGGCCCGCCCGGCCAGAGCCGCGGTGGCATGCCGGACGATGGCCCCTTTCACGCTGCCAACGTCGGTGACGAGGGCCCCGGGCCGAATGGCCCCGGCGATGTTTTCCACAGTGGGGACGATGTGCTCGACCGGGGTGCAGACGACCACGAGATCGGCCTCGCGCACGGCTTCCTCCGCGGTTTCACAGACGGTGTCGCACCAGTTCAGTCCCTTCAGGCTGGCCCGGGTTTCGGCGCGGCGCGACCACACGACGATCCGCCGGGCGACGCTCCGCGAGCGGGCGGCCATCGCGACAGAGCCGCCGAGCAGCCCGGGAGCGAGAACTGTGAGGGTATCGAGCACGTGGCGCTATACAGCGGCGTTGGCCCGGGTTGTCGAGCCTATCGGTTCAGCCCGCGAACGCGGCCGCGTGC
>RFJS01000390.1 GCA_003694825.1 Verrucomicrobiota bacterium
AAACCCGAAAGCCAGCGGAAGCGCCACGGCCACTCCCGTCCAACGCCATGACCCGGTCTCCTTGTAGATCGTGTAGATCGTCGTGCTGCAGGGGTTGTGACAGAGGCTGAACACCATCAGGCACACGGCCGTCAGCGTCGTCCAACCACCGGCCTGAAGAATCTGGCGCACCCCGTCGTTTCCCGTCTCAAACATCACCCCTGCCCCCGCGCCGTATTCAGTCTGTCCCGTCAGCATCACCGTCAGCATGAGAATCGTCGGGATGACGATTTCGTTGGCCGGAATGGCGATAATATAGGCGAGCAGAATCACCCCGTTGAGACCGAACCAGAACGCGACCGGATCGAGATTCGCGATGATCCATGCCGCCAGCGAACCATCGCCCAGGGGGACATTGGCCACGAGCCAGATCGCCGCGCCCGCCGGCATCGCGAAGACAATCGCCCGCCACAACACGAACAACGTCCGATCGATCAGCGAAGTATACAGCGTGCGCAAAACATTCGGCGGCCGATACGGCGGTAACTCCAGGCTGAAGGTCGACGCCTCCCCACGCAGCACCGTGCGGCTGAGCAGCCACGAGGAAAACAGCATCAGGAGAAAGCCGAGCAGCGCGACGCCGAAGACAGCGGCCGTCGCCGCCACCCCCGCCAACGCCGCCGGCACGAGAGCGCCGAGAAAGATCGTGGCCAGCAGAATCTGCGTGGGCCAGCGTCCATTGCAGAGCGAAAAATTGTTTGTAATGATCGCGATGAGACGCTCGCGCGGGGAGTCGATCACGCGCGCCGCGATGACTCCGGCGGCATTGCACCCGTAGCCCATCGCCATGGTGAGAGCCTGCTTGCCATGCGCCCCCACCCGGTGGAACAGCCGGTCGAGATTGAAGGCCACACGGGGCAGATAGCCGAGGTCCTCGAGAATCGTGAACAGCGGAAAGAAAATCGCCATCGGCGGCAGCATCACGCTCACCACCCAGGCCGTCGCCAGATAGACACCATCGATGAGCAACCCGCTGAGCCACGGCCACAACCCCACCGCCGCGGCCGCCTCCCGCAACATCGGGTGCACCGTATCCACCAGCAGCGTCCCCAGCAGACTGCTCGGGACATTCGATCCTTCGATCGTGAGCCAGAGCACGACCGCAAACGCCAACCCCATCACCGGATAACCGGTGAGCGGCCCGGTGAGGATACGGTCGACGCGATCCTGCCAATCCCGCCGGCGCGAGGTGCCGCGGCGTCCGACGGCCCGCTCCGCGATGCGTGACGCCTCCGCATAGATCTCCTCGGTGAGGCGATCCTGGAAGTTGCGCGGCAGCCGCCACCGCAGCTGCTCGACATGCTCGACGATCTCCGCTGGCGAACGCCCACTCATGCCGGGACCCTCGTGGTGGTCGCGTGATCTGGCTCCAGCTTTCCAATACGCCCGCTGGCGACCAATTCCGCGATGTGGCGGTCCCCCTCGAGCAGACGCAGAGCGATCCATTCCGCATTGGGCAGCCCGGGGAAGGCGGCCTCGAGGTCGGCCGTGACCTCGTCGAGCGCCTCGCGGATGCCAGGCACATCGAGCTTCAGCCGATACGGCCGGCACGTCACCGCCCCCGTCGCCACCGCGTCGATCTCGGCCAGAAGGTTGTCAATCCCCTCACCGCGGCGCGCGGCACACGGCACCACCGGAATGCCGAGGTCGCGCGCCAGGGCGCGCGCATCGACGATCAAACCGTGAGCACGGGCCTCGTCCATGAGGTTGACGCAAAGCACCGCCCGAGACGTGACCTGCAGCACCTGCAGGGCGAGATTGAGGTTTCGCTCGATGCACGTGGCATCGACCACGATGACGGTGACATCCGGCTTGCCGAAGAGGATGAACTCCCGGGCCACCGTTTCGTCGGGACTCGCCGATCGCAAGGAATAGGTGCCCGGAAGATCGACGATCTTGTAGCGATGTCCCGCATACGCAAAAGCGCCTTCGGCACGGGCGATGGTCTTGCCCGGCCAGTTGCCGGTGTGCTGGCGCAGACCGGTGAGGCGGTTGAAGACCGTGCTCTTCCCGGTATTGGGATTGCCCGCCAGCGCGACAACGTGGTCGACGTTCTCGACCTTCAGGCCAAGCTTCTCGAGCGTCCCGCGGGCCGCGGAACAGCTCTCACAGGCGGAGGGAGGGCATGACTCACTCATAGGGGACCTTCCGTTTTCTTCCCTTCCGGGGGTTCCGGGACAACGAGGACCTGGTCGGCCTGCTCCCGGCGCAAGGCGATCAGCGTGCCGCGCACGCGGTAGGCCACCGGACTGCCGAAGGGGTTCTGCAATACGTGTTCAACGCGGCTGCCGGGGACAAAGCCGAGATCGAGCAGCCGCGAACGCTCCCGACCCGCACACCCCGGCAACAGACGCACGACGCGCGCAACACCACCGGGAGCAATGTCCGAAAGCCGCCGCGCCTCGCCCGGGAACGGCTCTTCGCCCGGCTGCAAGGGACGCACCCGCACGAGCCCGGCCAGTTCGACCGGAAGAAGCATCTCCCGGCCTTCGACGATCAGCCGGGCGCCGGCCGGTGTCGTGCCGATCATCCGGATACGTTCCCCCGCCGTGATGCCGAGCTTCGCCAGCCGGGCAAACAGCCGCGGCGGTTCATCCTCGATATGGGCGATCACCGCCTGCGCCGGGCCGGTCCAGCTCAGCAACGGCACGCCTTCGGGCTCGGGCAAGCGGCCCTCGCGCGTCGGGATCGGGTCCCCGTGGGGATCGAAGCGGGGATTGTCCAGCTCGTCGGCAAGACGGTTGATCTCCTCCTCGGAGAGATCGTGTTCGGCCTCGTGCGCCACCTCGTGCCACTGCGGCGGCGGCACGCTCGATTCGCGCGACAGCCGCGTCTCGATCAAGCGGTGAGCCCGCATCACTCGCACCGCCTCCGGATGCCCGCTCGCCGTCAGACGCCAGAAGCCTTTTCGGCGATCGACGAGCCCGAGATCGCCAGCCTTTCCAAGTGTCTCCTGCACGCCCTTGACCGGTCGCCCCACATAATCGGCGACCTGCGCAGCAGATGCGTTCTGGTTGCGATGCTCGCACTCCAGCAATGCCCGCAACACGTCCTCGAGGCGACGGCGCGCCTGGGGACGCAGACCAGCGAAGATGCCGCCCCGGCGGGCCCTGGAATCGGGCCTCTCCTCGGAGGAAGATCTGGGATCAGTGGACATGTCGGCTATTTTGATTTGTCAAAATTGATGATTTGTCCACAAGAAATATCAGCTACGGTCGAGCCTTGTCTCAGATTCGGCGGCCGCTCAGCGTCGATTGCGGCTCCACAAAGGGCCGCTCCGGGCTCTCACGCTCCGGGCAGCCGCACCAACCGCCTCCCCCCGATGCCGTCCAGCACCGTCGAAAATTACATCAAAACCATCTACCAGCTCGCCGACAGCGGCGACCGCGATGCACTGGTGGCCATGGGCGACATTGCCGCGACGCTCAACGTCGTCCCCGGCACCGCCACGAGCATGGTCAAGACGCTCGCCGACGCCGGCCTGGTCGACTAC
>RFJS01000391.1 GCA_003694825.1 Verrucomicrobiota bacterium
CTCGCGGGTGCGTTCCCAAAGTGGCGGGAAAGCATCCGCGAGCTGACGCGCTGAGCCCGCAGTGGGGGAGAGGGACAAAGGCTCCCCGCTGAGGCGGTTTGCAGGAACGTCACGTCGGGCTGCTTGACACCTTCCGGGTCGCCCGATACCTCGAGAACCCGAAATGGAGGCCGCTCTCGCGCAGCCAGTCCTCGTTCTCAACCGCCTGTGGCAGGCCGTGAATGTCGTGGGCGTGAGGCGGGCATTTTCTCTCGTCGCCCAGGGCCACGCCCAGGTCGTCCACCTCGACGACGAGAATTACTACACCTTTTCGATGCTGGACTGGATTGATTTTTCAGCCAGCAACCCGCCGCTCGACGAGATGGACGCGGTCCATACCGTGCGCCACACCCTGAGGGTGCCGAGAGTGATTTTGTTGTCGGTGTTCGACAAGCTGCCGCGCAAGGAGCTGAAGCTCACCCGCAACAACGTCTTTGAGCGGGATAAGAACCGCTGTCAGTATTGCGGCAGGACCTTCAGCCGCAGTGAGCTGAATCTCGATCATGTCATTCCCCGGGACTACGGAGGGAAGACCACCTGGGAAAATGTCGTCTGCTCCTGCATCCGCTGCAACACCCGCAAGGCGAACCGCCTCCCGCACGAGGCCAACATGCGGCTGATTCGCAAGCCGAGCCGCCCGAAGTGGCGTCCCGTCATCAGTCTCGTGGCCCGTCAGGGCGCCCACGAGCAGTGGAAGCATTTCCTCGATCTCGCCTACTGGAACGTCGAACTCGACGAGTGATCGATCGATGCGGGCGCGCCGGGGCGCGAACGCATCCGGGGCAGCGGCCGGGTGGAGGGGAACGGTTGCCGGGGTCAGCCGGCGTTCCCGGCAAACCATCGCTTCACAGCATCCATGAAAACCGCCGGAGGGCGAATCGGCTGGTTTTCCCGGTCGAGGAAGGCGTGAGAGGTGTGGCCTCGGGCAATGAGGGTCTCGCCGCGAAACAGTTCATAGTCGATGCGCAGGCGCACCAGTGGTTTTTCGCGCATGGTCGACTCGATACGGATCACGTCGTCGTAGAGCGCGGGGCGCAGGTATTTCAGCGCGACGTCGATGACGGGAAGCCGGTAGCCGAGGCGCTCGAGTTCAGCGTAGGGCAGTCCGTGGGCGCGGAGCAGTTCGGTGCGGCCAATCTCCAGCCACGGCAGGTAGCTGCCGTGGTAGGCGATGCCCATCATGTCGGTCTCGGCGTAGCGGACACGGATCTCTGTCGTTCCCCGGAGCATACGATGCCTCATCGAAACGGGGGCGGTGAGGCGGTTCGAGCAAAATGAAACCGCCCGCGGCGATGAGGCCGCGGGCGGTGCCTGGAAGGATTGGCCTGAAGACGTGCTCCGTGACGGTCAGAATCGGAGCACGTAAGTGTTTCCAGCGGGGTCGCGGAACTGCAGTTCCCGGTTTTCGATGGCGGAGAGCACCAGGCCCGTGCGGCGGTCGACGACGTCGCCGATCTGGAAGACGCGATCGTTCATCAACACTTTCGGAGTGGCTCCGAGGCGGACGCCGGAGAGTTTGATCTGCGCGACCCAGCCTTCGATCGCGGGGTCGGGATTGTTCCCCGAGGCGCTGATCAGAGAGCCCTCGTTGGTGGGGACGGTTTCGATGATCACGCCATTGCCGCTGGCGATGCGCTCGGGGGCTGCCGCCGGGCTGTAAACGTGTCGGACCTCATCGGCACTGTCCTCGACAGGTGCTGCTGGCTCGACTGTCGTCACTGATTCGGCGGGTGCTGTCTGGCTGGCGAGAGCTGGGGCGGGCGTTCCGTGGAAGAGGGGATCGCCGGCGGTTATCGGCGCGTCGATGTCCTCCGCATGGACTGCGGTTGCTTCGGTCGGATCCGGCTGCTCGCTGATGAAGCTGTCGGCCAGATCGGGCAGGACCGGTGTCGCGGGCATCGCTTCGCCATGATCGGCCGGTGC
>RFJS01000392.1 GCA_003694825.1 Verrucomicrobiota bacterium
CACGGTCGAGGATTCGATCTATCTCGAACCGGCCTGGTGCGGAAAGGGCATCGGCCGCCGCCTGCTCGAGAGCGTCATCACCCAGTCTGAAAAGGCTGGATTCCGCCAGATGATCGCCGTCATCGGCGACAGTGCCAACACCGCCTCCATCGCCGTCCACCGCGCCGCCGGCTTCGTCCATACCGGGGTGCTCGAAAACGTCGGCTTCAAATTCGGCCGATGGATCGACACGGTCATCATGCAACGTCCACTCGGCTCCGGAGCGGCCACCTCTCCGGCCCCCATCGTCTCTCCACCCCATCCCTCATGAAGCTGAAGTTCGATGCCATCGTCGTGGGCAGCGGCATCGCGGGGCTGAGCCTCGCGCTGAAAATCGCCGCCGCCGGTCGCTCGGTCGTGATCCTCACGAAGAAGAACCGGGCCGATTCGAATACCAACTACGCCCAGGGCGGCATCGCCTGCGTCACCTCGTCCGCCGACGACTTCGACAGCCACGTCGCCGACACCCTGCGCGCCGGTGACGGCCTCTGCCGCGAGGACGTCGTGCGCACGATCGTCAGCGAAGGCCCCGAGCGTATCCGCGAGTTGATCGACCTCGGCCTGCAGTTTTCCCAGAACGCCACCGGCGCCTACGATCTCGGCCGCGAGGGCGGGCACACCCATCGCCGCATCCTCCACGTGAAGGATATGACCGGCAAGGCCATCGAGGAGGCCCTGCTGCGCGCCATCGCCAGGTCGCCCCACGTGGAATTGCGCGAGCACGTCTTCGCCATCGACCTCGTCACCGCCCGCAAGGTCGGCGCCGCCGGCCCGGACCGCGTCCTCGGCCTCTACGCGCTCGACGCGGTCTCCGGCCAGGTCGACACCTACATCGCCCCGGTGGTCGCGCTCGCCACCGGCGGCGCCGGCCAGGTCTACGCCTACACGACCAATCCCGACATCGCCACCGGAGACGGCATCGCCATGGCCTACCGCGCCGGCGTCGAGGTCGAGAACATGGAGTTCATCCAGTTTCATCCCACCACCCTCTACTCCCACGACGCCAAGCGCTTCCTCATCAGCGAGGCAGTTCGCGGCGAAGGCGCCATTCTGCGCGACCTCCAGGGCCGCGCCTTCATGAAGGACTACCACGAGCTCGCCGATCTCGCCCCCCGCGACACCGTGGCCCGCGCCATCGACGCGGAGATGAAGAAAAGCGGAGCCCCCCATGTCTGGCTCGATGTCACCCATAAGAGCCGCGAGGAACTGCAGGAACGTTTCCCCGTCATCTTCCAGCGGTGCCTCGAACTCGGAATCGACATTTCCCGGGACATGATCCCGGTCGTCCCCGCCGCCCACTACACCTGCGGCGGCGGCGTCACCGACCTCGACGCCGCGACCACCCTGCCGGGGCTCTACGCCTGCGGCGAAGTCGCCTCCACCGGCCTGCACGGCGCCAATCGCCTCGCCAGCAATTCCCTGCTCGAAGCCGTCGTCATGGCGCACCGCGGCGCCCTCGCCATCCGCCGCTACCTCGACGAGAAGGCGCAGCCGCCGGGCGACATTCCCGACTGGGTTTCCGGCGATGTGCACGACTCCGATGAACAGGTCGTGATCGCCCACAACTGGGACGAACTGCGCCGCACGATGTGGGACTATGTCGGCATCGTCCGCACCACCAAGCGCCTCGAGCGCGCCCGCACCCGGATCGCCAACCTCGCCCGCGAAATCCACGACTACTACTGGAACTTTCGCGTCGAACCCCGCCTGCTCGAGCTGCGCAACCTCATCCAGGTCGCCGAACTCATCGTCGACTGCGCGATGCAACGCACCGAAAGCCGCGGCCTCCATTATACCCTCGACTACCCCGAAAAGCTCGACGTCGCCCGCAACACCCGGTTGCGCCGCCGTAACATTCCCGCGCGCGAACCCACCCTCTGACGCCCGCCAAACGCCTCATCATCAGGGGGCTTCCCGGGCTTGTTCACCTGTCGGAATCGATTGTGAATAACTTGTTGGCAAGCTTCGATTGACTCCGCTGTCGACACCGAGCAAGCCCCGCGCCCCGAAGCAGAGAAGCGGCCCCGCGAGGCCGTTTTCGGTTTTTACAATTCCGTGTTGCCGATGCCGCCGACGGCCATCTGACACCGCGCGGCTCGATGAAACGCCCCGGACGCGATCCCGGGAGGCGAAAGCATGCAACACGTGACCGCCCAAGCCTACTCTCTCGCAAGACGCTGATTACCACAATCTTAAACGCGATCTTCGATCCCGCCTCACGATCCTCGGGCGCAAAGGGCACAAAACTCACTCCGCCGTCGGCGGGAAATCACCTCATCGGCGGACCGGAGCTTTCTGCCTAAGGGTATCCCCTTACGTGACAACTGGCGGCGTTTTTTACATTTCCGCCTTCCGGCCGAGGGCCATTTCGGCCCCGTCTGAGGCCGCTGCAGAGGGCCCCACGAGGCCGATTCCACGCTCCAAACGGCGTTGTGAAGAATTCCGCGAAAAACACTTAAAACGCGGGTTTTGCGGCCCCTTCCGCCCCATTTCGTCCGCCGCCCACGCCCCCGGAACCGGCGAGCTTTCAGAGGGTTACGATTCGGTAACAGCCCTCATCCCGCCCCGGCCACCGATCGGCCCGGACCGATCGTCACGACCGCCGCCGGCCGCTCGACGCCACGGTTTTAAACCAGCCGGAAACCCCGGAGCCGGCGACGCCGGTCGCGGAGACCGTCGGCACACCGGCCGGCGCAACCGCCCGCGCCGCGCCTCCCCCGCGCGAGGCGGGAGCCGGTCCCGCAAAACCGGATCGATTCAGATCAACGGCTGGCCTCTCGGAAGGCGCACGACGGTCGTGCCGGCAATCTTATCGTGCCAGGACTGGCGCTCGCCATCCCAGCTGGCCCACATGAAGCCGAGCCCGGCGGGAAGCAGGGAAAAAATGCTGGCGAGCGCGCGCACGGCCGCGACGCCGAAATCGACCCGCCGCCCGTCGAGGCGTTCGATGCGCAGATTGAGCACAACGCCGCCGATCGTCGTCGCCCGCCACGACCAGAACGCGATGAAGTAGGCGAGCCAAACGTAGGGGAACAGGAACTGGACGTTGAGGAAGGCGAGCAGCCCCATGATCAGGAGAAAATCGAGGGCCGTCGCCCCGAGCCGCGGCCAGAACCCGACCCGCACCGGAACGGCGAGCGCTTCGCCCGTCCCGGCGGCGACACTGGCTGCGTCTCGCTCACCTTCGGACACCTTTTCCCCCGCCGCCGATGCCGGTGTGGCCGCGTTCGCCTCCGCCGCGGGCTGCGACTCGCCGCCGCCGCGCAGTGCCGCGGCGCCATCGCCCGCCACCGCCCGCAACGACGCGCCAGAGGCCGGCGGGGCCGCCGCGCTCCCTCCCGCAACCGGCACACCGGCCGGACCCGGCCGCGGCGGCGGCAGCACGGCACCGCCCGACTCCGTCCGCATACTGTCGATCAACGCCGCGGCGGCCGCCCCGATGCCCATCAGGCAGGTGACCATCCATATCGCGATTCCGACGACCGGCGCACCGAAAAGCGCCGTCAACAGGACGTTGCCGACAATCATGGCGAGGAGGGGGCTGCGCTGCAGCCCGATCTGGCCTCCCGTGTAGCGAAACACCGCGATGAAACCGCAGATCGTGGCGACGAGCGTCCCGGCCATGAGAAACGGCACGATGAGAATCCCGACGACCGAGACGAGCAGCAGGAACAGCAGGGGCCCGAACAGGACAAAGACGAGGATCCCGCTCACGAAGGCGATGGCCGGCTTGTGCTCCAGCACCCGCACGCAGGCGTCGATCGGCCGGCGAAACACCAGGTAGAAGGCCAGATTGATGAGCAGCAACACCCCCGCGACCATCCACGGCCAGGCCCGCAGAAACGGAAACAGGGCGCCCAGGGCGAAGCCTTCCTTGACGAGCTGACCGAGCCACGCAAACGAAGGCAGCTTCACGCCCCCGAAGGCCGGGACCTGCACCTTCTCCCCGCCCACGATCGCCGTGGGATGCACCTCGATCTGACCACCGACGGACACGATCTCGCCATCGACGACCGCGTTCGGGCCGACGGTCACATTGCCCAGAATACACACCACCTCCCGGCCCACGCTGCCATTGATCGTCACGTTGCCCATGATCGTGACGCACTCGTTGCGCACATGACCGTCGACAACGGCGTTGCCCATGATCGTCACCATCTCCGAGGCCGTCTCATTCTGCATGAGGTGGGCATCGCCGCCGATGGTCACGTATTCGTGGCGATTGACCGGCGGCGCCGAGCCGATGGCTCGTCCCGGCTGCGGTTTCGCCACCG
>RFJS01000393.1 GCA_003694825.1 Verrucomicrobiota bacterium
ATCGCCTCCGCCGGCGGCATCCAGGGCCGCGACGTCTCCGGCCGTGGCGTGCAGACCAACCTGCTCAAGCTCATGGAGGAGACCGAGGTCAACCTCCACTCCCAGACCGACATCCTCGGCCAGATGCAGGCCGTTATGGAAATGCAGCGCGGCGGCCGCCCCCGTCCCCGCACGATCAACACCCGCCACATCCTCTTCATCGTCAGCGGTGCTTTCGACAAACTCGCCGACCAGGTCCGCAAGCGCATCACCAGCGGCCAGATCGGCTTCGCTCACTCCGGCCAGACGCTCGATGACGACGCCGAAGTGCTCAGCCACGTCGAAACCGCCGACATCGTCAAATACGGCTTCGAGCCCGAATTCGTCGGCCGCCTCCCCGTTCGCGTCGCCTGCCACCCGCTCAAACCCGCCGACCTGCGCGAAATCCTCCTCACCTCCGAAGGCAGCGTCCTGAACCAATACCGCGAAGACTTCGCCGGATACGGCATCGACTTCGAACTCACCGACGACGCCGTCGATCGCATCGCCGAGGACGCCTACAAGGAAGGCACCGGCGCGCGCGGCCTGCTCACCGTGCTCGAACGCCTCTTCCGCGACTTCAAATTCGAACTGCCCTCGACCGCCATCCGCTCCTTCAAGATCACCCGGGCCACCATCGACGACCCGCGCTCCGAGGTCAAAGCCCTGCTCAAGGCCAACTCCCAGGCTCAGCGCGACGTCCTCGCCGCCGAAGTCGCCGACTTCGCGAAACGCTTCCAGCGCGAACACGGCTTCGAACTCCAGTTCACCGACGACGCCATCGAGGCACTCGTCGACGAGAGCCTCGAGCGCGACAAGACCATCCGGGCCCTCTGCGAGGCGAAGTTCAACGACTTCCACCACGGCCTCAAGCTCGTCTCCCGCCACACCGGCTCCTCCACCTTCACCATCGACCGCCGCGTCATCCTCGACCCGGAAGGCGAACTCTCCCGGTGGGTCGTCGAGAGCTTCAAGGGCGGTGAAACGCCCTCCAGCGACACGCCCCGGGGCGACCGCGACGCCGCCGACAGTGACAACGCCCCCCATGCCTGATCCCGCCGCCGTCAACGCGATGTTCGGCCGCATCGCCGGCCGCTACGACATCGCCAACCGACTCCTCAGCGGCGGGCTCGACGTCTTCTGGCGGCGGCGCCTCGTCCAGGAAGTCGCCTGCACCAACCCCGCCTCCATCGTCGATCTCGCCACCGGCAGCGGCGACGTCGCCTTCGCCCTGCGGAGGCGTCTCGGCCCCGCCGTCGAAATCACCGGCATGGACTTCTGCCAGCCGATGCTCGACGAAGCCGAGCGCAAACAGGCCCGCCTCCGCCTCGACGCCCCGCCCATCGCCTTCCGCCTCGGCGATGCCATGGACATCCCCCTGCCCGACCGGAGCGTCGACGCCGTCACCATCTCCTTCGGTCTGCGCAACACCGCCGACCGCGGCCGCGCCCTGCGCGAGATGCGGCGCATCCTCACCCGGCCGCGCGGCCACCTCTTCGTGCTCGAATTCTCCCAGCCCTACCGGTGGTTCGCCCCCGTCTACTTCTTCTACCTGCGACACCTGCTTCCCCGCATCGCCGCACTCGTGACCGGTGACAAATCCGCCTACGACTACCTCTGCGGTTCGATCGAGGCCTTTCCCGACCGCCCCGCCATCTGCCGGGAAATCCGCGACGCGGGCTTCACCGAAGTCCGGGCCATTCCCCTGACCCTCGGCACCGTCGCCCTGCACATCGCCCGGGCCTGAGCGCGCGACACCCGCGGCGTCCCGCTCGCCCGCCGCCCGGGCTCAGTTGAACGACTTCCCGCAGCCGCACGTGCTCTTCGCGTTGGGATTGCGGATCTCAAACCCCTTCCCGTGCAGGCCGTCGTCGAAATCGATCACCGAACCCTCCATGTAGGCCAGACTGGTCGCATCTGTGTAAAACTCCACTCCCTGCGACTCGAGCCGCCGGTCATCCGGCTTCGGCACATCAAACGCCATGCCATATTGAAACCCTGAGCACCCTCCGGACTCGACGAACACCCGCAGGCGCTTCGCCTCGTCGTCCACACTCTCCAGCAGCGTCTTCACCTGCTGCGCGGCGCGTTCCGTCAACGTGATCATGATGCCGGCACCGTAGAGCGCGCCCGCCCGCTGTCAACCGGAGCTGGCGATCCCCCGGGCCGGTCCACCTGTGACCAAGCATAAACCGTGCTAAACGCGCAAAGAATCTTGCCACCCACCCCTGGCCACCAATGCTCGAGGGACATGATGCACCGCGTCCCTGCCGTCCGAAACTCAGCCGAAGCCGCCCGCGGTGAGGCCGGGCCGCATCGCATCGCCAACGCGGCCCCCGCCATCCCATGAGCGCACAGGGTTTTTCTCAGGAACTTCGCCAGAAACAGGCTCAACAGATGATCCTGGCGCCGCAGCTGCGCCAGTCCCTGAAGATCCTGCAGGTTCCGGCCCTCGAGCTGCGCTCCACCATCGCCGAAGAACTCGAGAACAATCCCACCCTCGAAGAACTTCCCGTCGAGTCGATCAGCCTCGAACAGGGCGCCAATGGCACCGCTGCCGACGATGACAACGGGCGCGACACCGCCTCCGAAGACCCCGATGCCGAGGCGCGCGAGGAACTGAAGTTCGACGAGACCTTCGAGGTGCTCAACAAACTCGGCGAAGAGTATCGCGACTACATGGCCGAAGTCGGCGGCGCCCAGCCCTTCACCAGTGAAGACGCCGAGAGACGCCAGCACTTCTTCGACTCATTTGTCGGCGAAACCTCCCTGCAGGAACATCTGCTCGCCCAGGCGCAGCTCGCCGATCTCGACGACCTCGAGCGGGAGGCCATGAACTACCTCATCGGTAGCCTCGACAACAACGGCTTCCTCACAAGCAGCCTCAACGACATCGCTCTCCTCGCCAACCTCCCGCTCAGCGCTGTCCAGCGGGCCCACGAAGTGCTCAAGACCTTCGATCCGCCGGGCATTGGCTGCCTCGACCTGCGCGACAGTCTGCTGCAGCAGCTCAAGCTTCGCGGCAAAGCCACCTCCATCCCCGCGCGAATCATTCGCGACCACTTTCATCTGCTCACCCGCCGGCGCATCCCCGAAATCGCGCGGAAGATGAACCTCCCGCTCGAGGAGATCCAGAAAGCCATCGAGGAAATCTCCGCGCTCGACCCCGCCCCCGGACGCCGCTTCGGCGACGACTCGAACCGCGTCGTCGTCCCCGACGTCAAGGTCGAGAAGGTCGGCGACGACTGGGTCGTCACCCTCAACAACGACTACATCCCCCGCCTGCGCCTCAGCCAGGCCTACAAGGACCTCCTCGCCAGGGGCACCCTCTCGAAAGAGGAGAAGGAATACCTCCAGGAAAAGATGCGCTCCGGCCGCTTTCTCATGAGCGCCATCGAGCAGCGGCAGCAGACGATCGAGAAGATCACCCACGAGATCCTGCGCCGGCAGCGCGACTTCTTCGAGGAAGGCGTATCCAAACTCCGGCCACTCACCATGACCGAGGTCGCCGACGCCGTCGGCGTGCACGAGACGACGGTAAGCCGGGCCATCGCCAACAAATACATCGAGACGCCCCACGGCGTGTTCGAGATGCGCTTTTTCTTCACCTCCGGCTACGAATCGGAGGACGGCGAGGCGATATCCAACACCTCGGTCAAGGAAATGATCGAGCAGATCGTCGCCAGCGAGAATCCGGAAAAGCCCTACAGCGATGAGCAGATCGTGAAGAAACTCGCTGAGCGCAACGTCAAGATCGCCCGCCGCACCGTCGCCAAATACCGCGAGGAACTCGGGATCCTGCCCAGCAACCTGCGCCGCCAGTATCTCTGAGAGCGCGCCGGCAAGCCGGCCCGGGGCCGTGGCGGCGCTGCTCCGGGCGCAACAGCCCGGCGGACCCGGCGGCGGACTACCGCGCCGAAAGGCGCTTCCCCGACGCTTTGGCGAGCGCCTCGAGGACGATATCCGCCGTCAGGATCTCCGGAAGGACGATCGGCTCCGGCGCATCCGGCGCGTAGATCAGGTTGAACGGCACCGCGCTGCGGCCAAACGCCTCCAGTGCCCGGGTGATCTCCGGATCCCGGTTTGTCCAGTCCGCCTTCAGCGGCACCACCTCCAGCTCACGAAAAGCCTGCCGCACCTTCTCCGACGAGAACACCAGCGCCTTGTTGCTCTGGCAGGTCGCGCACCAGCGCGCCGTGAAATCCACATACACGATCCGCCCCTGCGCCTGCAATTCGGCGACGCGCTGCGGACTCCACTTCTCCCACTGGATCTCGCGCGAGACATCATGCGACGGAAAGCCCAGCCACAGCCCGGCGGCAAACGCCACCCCGGCAAAGGTGAAGCCGAACCGGCGCGCCTTGGTGCCGCCGAGCCCCTGCACCCACCGGCCGTAGGCCCACGCCGCCATCGCCACGAGAATCAGCGCCACGAACACCTTCAGCAGCCCGGCCTCCGACACCTGCCCCGCCAATACCCAGACGAGAAACGCCACGGTCGCATACAGCGGAAAGGCCATGAACTGCTTGAACGCCTCCATCCAAGGCCCCGGCCGCGGCAGAAACCGCACCAGCCCGGGAAAAATCGAAAGAATCAGATACGGCACCGCCAACCCCAGCGCGATCACCGTGAAGACCAACACCGAGGTCGCCGCGGGCAATGCCAGAGCCGCCCCGAGCGCCGGCGCGAGAAACGGCGCCGAACACGGCGTGGCCACGACGGTCGCCAGCAC
>RFJS01000004.1 GCA_003694825.1 Verrucomicrobiota bacterium
CGGCCACCCCCGGTTGCAGCAGGCGGTCGCGAAAAAGCGGGCGACCTCATCCTCCCGCGTCTCCGGCGTGGTCACGACCGCGAGGCGCACCCGGTGCGGCGCATGCTGCGCCTCGAACCAACGGTTCGGAAGGTCGAAAATGTCGGCGTGCGTCGCCTGCAGCGTCATTTCCCGCACATCGATCAACACCGACTCCGCGCCGCTCGCCGGCTGCAGCGCGATCCGCCGGCGCACGGCCTCGCGCAGCGCATGGGCATCGATCCCGCCACGAAAGATCGTCTCGATGATGCCGGTTGCCGGATCCACGCGCAGCTCGTGTCGCCCCATCACCTGTCCCTTTTCTGTCGCTCGAGGTTCGTCGTTCTCGATCACGGCGTATCCGCACGAGACGCCACCTGCCGCTCCCGCGGGGCCAGGCAGCGGCGAAGCATGAAACGCATCGCCTCGACAACCTGCTCGCGATCGATGCCCGTGCCCGCGTCGTCCGCAATCTTCAGGGCCGACACCAGTTCGACCAAAAGCGTCGCGAAACCATAGGGATCCGGCTCCGGATCAATGCTTCCCCGCGCCTGTGCGGCCTTCAACAAATCGCCGAGCATGGTGCGAAAACGCTGCTCCCGGTCGCGAACGATCTTCGCGATCCGGGGATTGCGCGTCGCCTCGGCCATGATCTCTCCCTCGAGCGCACCCTTCAATCCCTCGTCCAGCTTCTCCCAGAGACAGGACATCGCATCGTTCAACGCCTGGTAGGTGTCCTCGCCACCCAACAGCGTCGTCATGCGCTCTTCGCTGCGGCGGATGTCCTCCTCGATTATCGCCTCGATGAGATCCTCCTTGCTGCGGAAGTAGTGATACACGTGCCCCGGGCTCATCCCCGCCTTTCGGCAGATCACCGACATGGCTGCGCCGTGAAAACCCTTCTCCCGGAAACACTCCAGGGCGGCATTGAGGATCTGCTGAACGCGTTCGGCCTGACGGGCGGGATCTACCGGTCTCATGACAAAGTGGATGGATATTGAGAGAGCATGGCGTGGCTTGGCGAGAACGACGTCCGCGCCACCATCCCCAACTGGACGGGGAGCACCTGATAAGTAGAACGAAAACTCTAAAAACAGTTGACGCAAGTTTTTAGAACGATTTTAGTTCGAACGTTCATTCGAGTTTTCTTTCGCCGATTTGTTCAACCACACCGCCGCGATCCGGCGGCGCTCGCGACCGAGAGAGAAACACCCGCACAACACTCACGAATCATGACAGCCACCACCCAACACTTTCTCCAACGGCACCGCCGGGCACTCGCTCTTGGTGGTGCGGCCGTCCTTCTTGCCGGGGGCTCGTCTCTGCTCTTCGGCTTCGTCGGCCGCGAAGGCGGCGCCGCCGATCCCGGCCCGACCATGACGGCTGCCGCGGCCCGCCCCGTCCACACATTCACGATCCGGGCCTACGCCGACAAACGCGAGGCCACCTACCTCGGGCGCGTCCGCGCCCCGGTCGAGATCGACCTCGCCTTCGAGGTCGGCGGCCGTCTCGACACCCTCGAAGTCGCCACCGGCACCCGCGTCACCGCCGGCACACCGCTGGCCCGCCTCGACGCCACGCAATACCAGCTCGCGCTCGACGCCGCCGAGGAGCGCCTCACCTACGCGGTCAAGGAGCTGGAGCGCACCCGCCGCCTCGCCGCGACGGGCAGCGCCGCCACCGCCGAACTCGACCGCGCCGTCAATGCCGAGTCGCTCGCCCGCATCGCCCGCGACCAGGCTCGGGAAAACCTCGACGATACCATCCTGCGCGCGCCCTACGACGGCCGTGTCGCCGCCCGCAAAGTCGAACGCGGGAGCTTCGTGCGCCCGGGCGAGCCCATCCTCGTCTTCCAGGCCGCCGAGACCAGCGAAGTGGATTTCTACCAGACCGAAAGCCAGCTCGAGCGCCTCCTCGAAGGGCTCTCGAACGGCGAGATCAGCGTCACCATCGCCGACGGCCCCGCCGCCGGCACCCGCCTCGCGCTCAAAGACTACGCCACCGCACCGAACCCCCGCACCGGTGCCTACCGCGTCACGATGCGCGTCGCCTCCGAAACCGAGGCCACCGCCGAACTGCTGCCGGGGACGCCGGTTCGCATCCGCATCGAGGAACGCCTCCCTGAACACGCCGGCGTTGTCCGCATTCCCGCCGACGCCGTGACCGGAGACGCCGCCTCCGGCCAGCGAGTCTGGGTGCTGCCCGAAGGGAGCGACCGGCCGCAGCCCCGCCGCGTCGTCGTCGGCCGTGTCGCCGCCGACTTCGTCGAAATCGTCGCCGGCCTGCGCCCGGGAGACCGCGTCATCACCGCTGGAGCCTCGCTCCTGCGCCCGCACATGCGTGTGAAGCCCCTCCAGGAAAGCTGAGCCATGGACCTCGCCAGACTCTCCATCCAGAAACCGGTCCTCACCTGGCTGCTCGTCTTCGGCGCGCTCATCGGGGGCTGGATCGGCTACCTCAAGGTCGGTCGCCTCGAAGACCCGGCCTTCACCATCAAAGAAGCGGTCGTCATCACCCCCTACCCGGGAGCCACCGCCGAACAGGTCGAGCGCGAAGTCACCGACAAACTCGAAGCCGCCATCCAGCGCCTCGACTCGATCAAGGAGATCCGCTCCATCTCCTACGACGGCCGTTCGGAAATCCACGTGGAACTGCTCTGGACCGCCGGCCCCGACGACATCCCGCAGATCTGGGACGAGCTGCGCCGCAAGGTCAATGACACCCAGCCCTTCCTCCCGCCCGGAGCCGGCCCCTCCTTCGTCAACGACGACTTCGGCGATGTCTACGGCCTGCTCTACGCCATCTACAGCGACACCGCCTCGCCGTCCGAGCTGCACCGCTACGCCAAGCGTCTCCGCATCAAGCTCCTCCAGGTCGAGGACGTCGCCGATGTCCAGATCGCCGGCGCCATTGGAGAGGAATTTCACATCGAACTCGAGCCCGAGCAGTGGGCCCGTTTCGGGCTCAATCCCGCCCAGTTGCTCAGCGGACTGAATACGCAAAACACCGTCTCCGAATCCGGCGGCTACCGCCTCGGCGATCGCTTCGCCCGCATGCAGCCCACCGGCCTGTTCGACGACCTCAAGGACCTGGCCGATCTGCCCATCGGCCTCCCGGGTGACGACGCCTTTCTGCACCTGCGCGACGTCGCCGACGTCTCCCGCGGCTATGCGGAGCGACCGACGCAAGTCACCCGTTTCAACGGCCACAACGCCGTGCTGATCGGCATCTCCGGCCGCCCGAAAGTCAACATCGTCGAGGTGGGCAAACGCGTCGATCTTCGTCTCGAAGAACTGGCGACAGAGCGTCCGATCGGCATCGAGATCGCCCCGGTCTACGAACAGCACAAAGTCGTCGAAAAGGCCGTCAACGGATTCGTTCTCAACCTGGTCACTTCGGTCGCGATCGTCATCGGCGTGCTCTGCCTCTTCATGGGCTGGCGCACCGGCGTCGTCGTCGGCGGCGTCCTCTTCCTCACCGTGGCCGGAACGGTCTTTCTCATGTATCTGCTCGGGACGGAGATGGAACGCATCTCCCTGGGCGCGCTGATCATCGCCATGGGCATGCTCGTGGACAACGCGATCGTCGTGGCCGAAGGCATGCTCGTGCGGGTGCAGCAGGGCATCGACAAACTCCGCGCCGCCAGCGAGGCCGTCCGCACCACCTGGCTGCCCCTGCTCGGTGCCACCATCGTCGGCATCCTCGCCTTCTCGGGCATCGGGCTCTCCCAGGACGCCACCGGAGAGTTCACCTTCTCGCTGTTCGTCGTCATCACCGTCTCGCTGTTGCTCAGCTGGGTGTTCGCCGTCACGGTGACGCCGCTTTTCGGCTATTACCTGCTGAAATCGCCGAAGGAATCCGGCGATCCGTACCGTGGTTTTCTCTACACCCTGTATCGGGCCGTTTTGAAATTCTCGCTGCGGCATCGCGTCGTCACCGCCCTCTCCCTCCTCGCATTGACCGTTGGCAGCATCCTCGGCTTCCGTTTCGTCAAGCAGAGTTTCTTCCCGGACTCGAACACGCCGATCGTCTACGTCAACACCTGGAAACCCTTCGGCACCGACATCCGGGCCACCGATGAGACCGCCCGCCGCGTCGAACAGCTCATCCTTGCCGATTCTCGTGTCGAGAATGTCACGACACTCGTCGGCATGGGCGCGCCCCGGTTCATGCTCGTCTACCGTCCCGAGCAGGCCGACTCGAGCTACGCCCAGTTCATCGTCCGCACGCATACCCACGAGGTGATCGACGATCTTGCCGCCGACATCGTCGCGC
>RFJS01000394.1 GCA_003694825.1 Verrucomicrobiota bacterium
GCTGCGGAGTCGCCCTGCCCCACATCGATCGGCGGCTTCTGCGACGAATCCGTGAAATAGCGCGCATTCGCCCCCATGAGCTGGAGCACACGCAATCCCTCCAACCAGCCCTGCTCGACCGCGCTCTTTTCCGCTTCCGCCTCGGACAGGCCCCGCGCAAGCAAAGCGCGATAACGCTCCTGCATCTCCCGCTGGATGACCATCTCGAAAGCCTTGGCGATCGATCCGCTTTTGGTCGGATCGGCCAGCGCCAGCTCGCCGAAGAAACGAGGATCGGTCAGGTCCCGCCATGTCGTCGGTGGTTTTTCGATACCGAGCCGCTGCAGCGCATCCCGGTTGTAGAGGATGCCGAAGCTGGCCAGCACCGCGCCGATCCATCGCCCATCGCGATCCCAGAAAATCTCTCCATTGTGACGCCACGGGATGACGTCGTCGGTAAACCATTCCGGATGCCGCTGCAGGATCCCGCAATCGACGATCTGCCCGGCTCGCGCCTGCCGGTTGAAATCGTAGACGCCTCCACCGAAAAACACGTCGATCCCGCAACTGACATCGGAGGCGAGAAAGGCCCGCCGCGCCCGCTCGGCCTCCGTGTCGTCCTGCGGCGTATCGTCGAGCTCGATCGCCCCATTGTTGAAGGCGCGCAAGACCTCGTTGGACCATCGCCGTCCCAGGTCTCTCTCCCAATGCAGGCGAAACGCCGACGTGTATTCGCCGGCCAGAAAACGGGCGATCTCACTGGTTCCACCGATGACGCGCCACTCCACCGCCACCGTCCGGCCGGTGCGTTCGCGATACCATCGCTGAAACCCCCGGGCAAACTCCGAACGGATGGCCTCATTGTGCGGCGTGATCACGACCACCACATCGTCGGCCTCCAACACCGGAGCGCGGTCACGCCGCAGCGCAAACGGCAGGGCAATGATCGCGGCGAGGGCACCGATCACCAGCAGACGCGTGATCCATTCGCTCGAGAGTTTCATGCCGCTACTCCGTCAACACCACGACATCATCGCGATCCACCGACGCCACCACCCCGCTGCGGCCCGGTTCGATGAGCCGGCGCGGATTCAGCTCGAAGACCTTCAGTTCCACCCCGCCCGCCTCGAGCGCATACTGGGCCACCTCCCCGAGATAGACCGCCTCCCCCACGGTTCCCACGATACGGTTGAGACCTCGCGCGCCATCGCCGAGCTTCAGACACTCCGGCCGGATCGACACGGTGACCGCCGCCCCCGCCTGCGGTCGGCCGCCCCCCGGTGCCGGGCAGACCCCTTCGAAACGTCCCAGAGCGGTCTCCACCTGCACATAATCGCCCTCGCAGCCGGCGACGGTCCCTTCGATGAAGTTTGTCTCTCCGATAAAGTGCGCCACCACGCGGTTGACCGGGCGGCGGTAGATTTCACGCGGCGTGCCCACCTGCAGGATACGCCCCGCATCGAGAATGGCCATGCGATCCGCAATCGAGAGCGCCTCCTTCTGGTCGTGGGTGACGTAGACCGTCGTGAGCTTGAACTCCTTGCACACCCGGCGGATCTCGCCGCGCATCTCCAGCCGCAACCGGGCGTCGAGGTTGGAGAGCGGCTCGTCGAGCAACAGGCAGCGAGGCCGGATCACGAGGGCTCGGGCCAGGGCGACGCGCTGTTGCTGGCCGCCGGAGAGCTGGTTGGGCCGCCGCTCGGCGTATTCGCCCATGCGCACCGACTCGAGCGCCTCGGCGACCCGCCGCCGGATCTCCGCCCGGGGCACCTTGCGCTCCTCGAGCCCGAAGCCGACGTTTTCCGCCACCGTCATGTGCGGCCACAGAGCGTAGCTCTGGAACATCATCCCGGTGTTGCGTTTGTGCGGCGGCAGGCGCGTGACGTCCTCGTCGCTGAAAAGCACCCGCCCCTCCTCAGGGATGTAGAAACCGGCCAGACTGCGCAGCAGCGTCGTCTTTCCGCACCCGCTCGGCCCGAGCAGGAAAAACAGTTCACCCGGTTCGATCCGCAGATCGATGCCGCGCAACGCGGTGACAGAGCCGAACCGCTTGGTGAGATTGGAAACGGTGACAGAAATCATCTGGAGGCGAGCCGCCCCACCACAAGCCCGACCCCGGCCCATGAGTCAAAGGAAATGGCCCGCGGAAACTGGCCCGTGTGCTCGCCGCGCCGCAACCGGCCAAAGTCACGCGCTCCAGCCCCCCGCTTCGGTGCCCTTCAGGACACCGATTGACCTCAACGCACCACGCCACAGTTTTCCGTCCATGGCCGCCTTCCGCGCTTCGCGAATCCTCTGCGTGCTCCTCCCCTGTTTCCTCGCCATCGCTCGCCTCGCGGGTGCTTCCCCGCTCGAAACCGGGCTCGAAGCGCTTCGGCGGGGGATCGAGGGCGACGCGGCGGCATTGCGCGAGGCGGTCGCCCTGCTGCAGGCCGCGTGCCGCGAAGCGCCCGGCGAGGCGCTGCCCCGCGCCTGGCTGGGCGCCGCGCTCGTCTGGCGCGCGCGGGATGTGCCCCTGCTGCGCAAACGGGCCCAGGCCGAGGCCGGATTCAGGGAGCTGGATGCAGCCGTCGCGATGGCGCCGGAAGACGCCGAGGTGCGGCTCATCCGCGCGGAAACCTGTTCCGTCCTGCCACAGATGGCTGGCCGTCACGAGATTGTTGCAGGCGACTTTGCCTGGCTCGTCGCCCGCGCGAACGCGGCCGAAGCCGCCCTTCCCGACACCATTCGGCGCCGCATCTTCTACCGGGCGGGCGCCTTCGCTCTGCGGGAGCGCCGTGAGGCCGAAGCCGTCCGGCTGCTCGAGCAGGCCCTGGCCACCCCGGGACCGGAACCGGAGGACGCGCTGCTGCAGTCGATGCTTGCACTCCCGGCGGGGCGCTTTACCCCGCTTGGGCATGGCCACGCCGAAGCCGACGAAGAAAGCGCTCCCGCACCCGGACCTTGAGAAGGTCCTCATCTCCGAGGCGCAGATCAAACGCCGCATCCGGGTGCTCGGCGCCCGCATCAGCAAGACCTACGGCGATCGCGAGGTCTCCGTCGTGGCCATCATCAACGGCGCGGTCTTTTTCACCGCCGACCTCCTCCGGCGGATCACCTCGCCCGTGCGGCTCGACTGCATCCGCGTCTCCAGCTACCGCAACAGCACCCGCCCTGTCACACCACCGCGAATCCTCGATACGCTCCTGCTCGATCTCGAGAACCGGGATGTGCTGCTCATCGACGACATCCTCGACACCGGGCGCACGCTCTCGATGGTCGTCGATGAGATCAAAAAGCGCAAACCCGCCTCCGTGCGCACGTGCGTGCTGCTCGACAAGAAGGTGCGTCGTGACGTGGA
>RFJS01000051.1 GCA_003694825.1 Verrucomicrobiota bacterium
ACGCCTTTGGGAGAGATGCGGTCGGCTACGAGGACTTTCATGAGCAGAAAAGCCGTCCAATTTCAGAGGCGTTAATCAAAATGCAACGGTGGAATCCCGGAGATTTCACCTGCCCGGTCGGTCAGGGCCGCTCCGGGCGCCTTCGTCCTTCCAGCACGAGCGTCGAAAACGCCGCCAGTTTCTCCCAATAGGCCTCGCCGGCGACCTCCGCCAGGTCGTTGTGCCCGGCCTCGTCGACCCAGAAGGCCATTTTCGGTTCGGACGCCGCCCGGAAGAGCGCCTCGCCGTGCCAGAACGAGACGGTCTGATCGCGGCGTCCGTGCATAACGAGGACGGGACAACGCACGCGGCCGATCTTCCGAATGTTGACGAAACGGTCTCCCGGCAGGAGCGGCACCCGCGTCACGACCCGGTAGGCGCTGACGAACGCGCCCTCGAGCACCAGCCCCGCCACCGGATGCCGCAGCGCGAGCTCGACGCCCGGCCCGGATCCCATCGAATGCCCGTAGAGCACGATCTGCTCCGGAGCGAGCCCGCGAACATCGACGAGGTGGCGCAAGGCGGCTTCCGCATCAGCATAGACACCCGCCTCCGAAGGAACGCCCGGGGAGAGACCGTAGCCGCGATAGTCGACGGCGGCGACGTTGTAGCCGGCTGACTGCATGTCCTCCAGCAGCCACATGACATCGCCGATGTCGCAGGCGTTGCCGTGCAGGTAGAGAATCGTCAGCCGCGCCTTCGGAGCCTCGAGGAAGACGGTGGCGAGCCTCTGGCCATCCTTTCCCGTAATCAGCTCGACCGGCTCGCCCGGACCGTAGCTGGCCTCCCGCGGCTGAAAGAGGATCTCGTCACCGTGCCGCCAGGCGAAAACCAGGAGGAATCCGTAGGTCGCGACGACGACGAGCAAGGCTGCGATCCACGGCGGCATTTTCTCAGATGGGTTCTTCGCGTTTCCGACCGTGCGGCATAGCGGGCAAGCCCTTCGGCCCCGCACTCGTCACTCACCCGCCGTGCAACCGCTCTCTGACGGCAGCGACGGCGCGCGCCAGCTCGACATCCTCTTCCTCGCCGCTTCGCAAATCGCGAAGTTTCACCACGCCCCGTTGCACCTCGTCCTCCCCGAAGATCAAGGCGAGGCGAGCGCCGGACTGATCGGCGAGCTTGAACTGTTTGCCGAAGCCCACCTGCCGAAGCGGATACTCGGCCCGGACCCCGGCCATTCGCAAGTCGGCCACGACGCGCAGCGCCTTCTGGCGTTCCGCCGGGCCGCCGATGATCGCATAGACATCTGCCGCCTGCACCATCGTGGGGAGCAATCCCCGCGCCTCGAGCAGCAACTGAAAGGTCATGTCGCCGATCGCGAAGCCGACCGCCGGCAGGTCCGGCCCACCGTAACGGCGGACGAGATCATTGTAACGGCCGCCACCGGCGATCGCCCGAAGATCGCCTTTGCGATCGAAGGCCTCGAACACGAAGCCCGTGTAGTAGGACAACCCGCGCACCACTCCGAGATCGACCTCCACGAAGGAACCGACACCCATCGCCTCGAGGCCGTCGAGCAATTGCCGCCATTGCGCGAGCCGGGCCTGCAATCGCTCGTTGCCGAGAGACTGCACGAGTGCCGCGAGCGCCTCGAATCCACGCACACCGAAAAGGGCCTGGATGGCTTCGCGCTTCTCCGGAGCGAGCGCGCCGTGCTTCTCTTCGTAGCCGCGGAAGGCGGCGTCGCCGAGTTTCTCGAGCTTGTCGACGGCCGAGAGGACATCGGCGGTCTCCTCCGGGGAAAACCCATATTCCTCGAGGTAGAGCAGCCACAGGTCGCGGTCGCTCAGGCGGATGTAGACGTCCGCCTCGGACAGCCCGAACCGGCGCAGACATTGCACCAGCAACGCGATCAGCTCGACCTCCGCCTCCGGCCCCGCCTCTCCGAAAATGTCGGCGTTGAACTGAAAGAAACTCCGGCCCCGCCCCTTTTGCATGCGCTCATAGCGATAAAACTCCGCGATGCTGAACCACTTGATCGGTCGCTTGAGCGCGTTGGCCTTCGCCCCGACGAGGCGGCAGACCGTGGGCGTCATCTCCGGTCGCAACGCCACCTCGCGCCCCCCCTTGTCGGTGAAGCTGAAAAGCTGGGCCTCGATCTCATCGCCCGATTTGCGCGTATACAGCTCGAGCGGCTCGAGCACCGGACCGTCGTATTCCTGAAAGCCGAAGGCCAGCGCGCTCTCGCGCCAGACATTGAACAGGAAACGACGCACGGCCATCGCTTCCGGGTAAAACTCCCGAAAGCCGGGTAACGTTTTCGGCAGCGCCATGATTTGCGTGAAAAACGCGGATCGCCGCAGGCCCTCAGCCCCGGCTCGATCCGAAGCCCTCACCCGGGCTCTCGGGACTCGGCGCGGATTGCGACGGAGCAATCGGCGCAGCTCCACCCTCGGACTTCGCCGCTTGGAGCTTGTCCAGATCGAGATCCTTGATGAGGGCTTTCAACACCTTGCCGGCCTTGAACTTCACCACCGCGCGCGTCGGGATGATCACATCTGTCTCGGGCTTGTTGGGATTGCGCCCGATCCGGGACTTGCGAACCTGCACCTCAAAGACACCAAAATTGCGCAGCTCGACGTTGCGCCCGGCCGCAAGCGCGTTGAGGATGATGTCGAGAGCCATCTGGACAGTCTGCTGCACCTGCTTCTGCGGGAAGCCGGTTTTCTCGTAGATTTCCAGAACGATCTCCCGTTTGGTGAGGTTGTTGGCCATGTGTTGGATCTGGGTTGGCTCGGTTGTAAACTTTCCTTCTCACTAATCTCCACGCCGCCCTTTGCGTCAACAGCAAATAAAACGCAACCCTTTCGATATGAGCGATAAAGACGAACCGAAGAACCCTTTCGAGGAGTTCCAGAAGAACCTCCAGCAGATGATGCGGGAGGGCAAATTTCAGTTCATGTTTTCCCAGCAGGGGACCCCTGGCGCCACCAGCCAGTCCGGCTCCGAAACACCCGAGGAACCCGGCGCCGATGACCACGCTGAGACCCTTGAGCGCATCCGCGAATTCAACCTCAAGCCCCGCGAGATCCGCGACTACCTCGACCGGTTCGTCATCCGCCAGGACGAGGCCAAAAAGGTCATCTCCGTCGCCATCTGCGACCACTACAACCACGTGCGCCGCTGCATCGAGGACCCTCGCCTGCGCGAACGCGATTACGCCAAGCAGAACATCCTCATCCTCGGCCCCACCGGCGTCGGCAAGACCTACCTGATGCGCAACGTCGCCAAGCTCATCGGCGTGCCCTTCGTCAAGGCCGACGCCACCAAGTTTTCCGAAACCGGATACGTCGGCGGCGACGTCGAAGACCTCGTGCGCGACCTCGTGCGCGCCGCCGACGGCGACGTCGAACTCGCCCAATACGGCATCATCTACATCGACGAGATCGACAA
>RFJS01000395.1 GCA_003694825.1 Verrucomicrobiota bacterium
ACCGTGGTGGCCATCGCCGGCGCCTTTGCCGCGGCCGGGGGCGCCGACAATTTCCTCATGGGCCTCTACGGCGTGGGCATCGCCGCCGTCGGCATGCTCTCGACCCTCGGCATCACCCTGGCGACCGACGCCTACGGGCCGATCGCCGACAACGCCGGCGGCAACGCCGAGATGACGGGTCAGCCGCCCTATGTCCGCGAGCGCACGGACATGCTCGATTCGCTCGGCAACACGACGGCGGCGACCGGCAAGGGTTTCGCCATCGGCTCGGCGGCGCTCACGGCCATGGCGCTGCTGGCCGCCTATGTCCAGGTCGTGCAGGCGCAGATCACCAAGCAGGCGGACGCCTTCGCCCGCGAGCATGCCCTGACCGTCGAAAGCCCTTCGGCCATCTACGAAGGGCATGGGCTCTTCGCGGTCGTCTTCCCCGGCGAGGCCCCGGATGGCGGCGCCTACTACGACGGCGGCATGTTCGTCGAAAAACGCCAGCTCACGCGTGAGGAATACCGGCGTATGCGTCCGGGGGATACCTTTGCGGTGGTGCCCGACGGCGGCGATCCCGTCTCGGCCCGGCGCTATGTCGTGCTGCCGGCGGACGGGACCATCGGCTTTGCCCTCGTCTCCACCGAGCAGGCCTCGATCAAGGACATCCTCGATTTCTACAACGTCAGCCTGACCAATCCGAAGGTGCTCGGGGGACTCTTCATCGGCGTGATGCTGGCATTTCTCTTCTGTGCGTTGACCATGAACGCGGTCGGCCGGGCCGCCTACCGGATGATGAATGAATGCCGCCGGCAGTTCGCAAAAATGCGCGAGGCCTTCCGCCGCCAGGGGTTGAGCGAGGCGGACATCGCCGATCCGCAGAAGTGGCCGAAGCGGGTGAACTTCGAGGGCGTTGACTATCCCGACTTCGCGACCTGCGTGTCGATCTCCACGGCGGGGGCGCAGCGGGAGATGGTGCTGCCGGCGATCCTCGCCATCGTCTCGCCGGTGCTGCTCGGGCTCGTGCTCGGCGTGGCCGGAGTGATGGGCATGCTGGCTGGCGGTCTTGTGGCCGGTTTCGCCGTGGCGGTGTTCATGGCCAACGCGGGCGGCGCCTGGGACAATGCGAAGAAGCTGCTCGAATCCTACGGGAAGATCACGGCCGAGGATCTGGCGCACAACAAGGTGACGCAGGACATGGTCCCGGCCGAGGTGCGCGAGACGCTCGTGGCGCGGGCCCGCGAACTGGTCGAGGCGGGCCGCGGGGAGGTGATCGTCTATGGCAAGGGTTCGGACGACCATAAGGCGACGGTGGTGGGCGACACGGTGGGCGATCCGTTCAAGGACACGTCGGGGCCGTCGCTGAATATCCTCATCAAGCTGATTTCCATCGTCTCGGTGGTGTTTGCCGGCCTCGTGGTGAAATACGGCACGATCATTGGCGGCCTGTTGCGGCTCGAGTGAGGCGCGGGCGGGGCGTCGCAAAAGCTCCGGACACCGCTTCCGGGGGCGGGATGGCGCGGATCGCTCTCCCGCCCGTTTGTATCCAGGGGGCCGGTTCGCTCCGTGCGGCGAACCGGATTACCGGAAGTCGTGCGAGGCCTCGGGCGGGAGGTCCGGCGCGGTGAGCGGGGTGATGCGGCGGGCTTTGACGTGGACGACGCCCTCGTGGATCTGGACCGGGCCGCTGATGCGCAGAAAGGGGTTCTGGGTGATGACGAGGCGGCGTTTCTCGAAGAGTTCGGGCGGGACGATGGCGTTGGCGATGCCGGTCTCATCTTCGAGGCTGATGAAGACGACCCCCCTGGCGGTGCCGGGGCGCTGGCGGCAGATGACGGCGCCGGCGATGGTGACGCGCTCGCCGTTGCGGTGAAAGGGCAGGTCGGCGGCGGGTGTGGCCTCGGGGATGCGGGAGCGGAAATGGGCCATGGGATGGGTGCCGGTGGTCAGGGACATGCCGGCGTAGTCGGCCTGCAGGCGCTCCACCGGCGACATGGGCGCGAGCGGAGCGGCAGGGGTGGAGCGGGTGGAGGAGGTATCCGGAGATGCGGCACGATCGCCGTCGGCGGCGCGGGCGCGGGTGAAGAGGTCGTCTTCGGGAAGGTCTTCCTCGACGAGCCAGAGGGCGGAGCGGCGGTGCCCGCCGAGGGGGTTGAGGGCGCCGACGGCGGCGAGGGCGCGGCGCTCGGGACGGGTGAAGCGGGTGCGGAGAAGAAAATCCTCGATGGCGGCGAAGGGACGTTCGGCGCGGGCGGCGAGCATGTGCTCGGCATGGCTTTTGCGGATACCATGGACCTGCTGGAGCCCGAGGCGGAGGGTGTGGTCGTCCTCGACCGTGCAGGGCCAGTCGGAGATGGTGATGTCGACCGGCCGCACCCGCAGGCCGTGGCGCCGGGCGTCCTGGATGAGGGTGGCGGGGGAGTAAAAGCCCATGGGCTGGTTGTTGAGCAGGGCGGTGTAGAATTCGGCGGCGCGGTGGACCTTGAGCCAGGCGCTGGCGTAGGCGATGAGGGCGAAGCTGATGGCGTGCGATTCGGGGAAGCCGTAGAGGGCGAACGAGCCGATGGCGCGGGTGATTTCCTCGATCACGTGCGGCGCGATGCCTTTGGCTTCCATGGCGCGGCGCAGTTTCACCTTCACCTTCTCCATGCGCTCGTCGGAGCGGTGAAAGCTGAGGGCGCGGCGCAGTTCCTCGGCTTCGGAGCCGGTGAAGTCGGCCATGATCATGGCGATTTTGAGCATCTGTTCCTGGAAGAGGGGGACGCCGAGGGTGCGCTCGAGCACGGGCTTGAGGCGTTCGTCGATGTAGGTGACGGGTTCGCGGCCCTGGCGGCGGGCGAGGTAGGGGTGCACGAGGTTGCCCTGGATGGGGCCGGGCCTGATAATGGCGACTTCGATACAGAGATCGTAGAAGGTCTCCGGCTTCATGCGCGGGAGGGTGGCCATCTGGGCGCGGCTTTCGACCTGGAAGACGCCGATGGTGTCGGCGGCCTGCAGGAGGGCGAAGGTCTGCGGATCGTCCCTGGGGATGTGGGCGAGGTCCACGGGGCGGCCGCGCTCGCGGGTGAGCACGAGGGTGTCCTGCAGGACGGCCATCATGCCGAGGCCGAGGAGGTCGACCTTGACGATGCCCATGTCCTCGCAGTCGTCCTTGTCCCACTGGGCGACGGAGCGGCCGGGCATGGCGGCGTTTTCGAGGGGGACGACGGAATCGAGGCGGCCCTGGCAGATGATCATGCCGCCGGAGTGCTGGCCGAGGTGGCGGGGGAGGCCGCGGATGGCTTCGTAGAGCGTGGCGAGGGTGTCGGCGCGGGGGTGGTGGCGGGGGATGCCGGCGCGGACGAGCTGTTCGCGAAGCTGCAGGCGGTCGGGAGCGTCGCCGTGCGGAAAGAGGGTGTTGTAGCGGTTGAGGACCTCTTCGGGGAAGCCGAGCACCTTGCCGATCTCGCGGATGGCGCTGCGGCCGCGGTAGGTGATGACGTTTGCGGTCATGGCCGCGCCGGTACGGCCGTAGCGGCGGTAGACTTCCTGGATGACCTGCTCGCGCTTCTCGCCGCTGGGGAGATCGAGGTCGATGTCAGGCCAGCCCTGGCGGCCCTCGGAGAGGAAGCGCTCGAAGAGGAGTTTGCCGCCGATGGGGTCGCAGGCGGTGATGCCGAGGCTGTAGCAGACGGCGCTGTTGGCGGCGCTGCCGCGGCCCTGCACGAGGATGCCGTGTTCGCGGCAGTAGGTGACGAGGTCCCAGACGATGAGGAAGTAGCCGCAGAAGCCGAGGCGGGCGATGATGGCGAGTTCGTGCTCGAGCTGGCGGCGGATTTCGGGGGTGATGCTGCCGTAGCGCTGCTCGGCGCCGAACCAGGTGAGCTTGCGGAGCATCGATTCCATGGTCTCGCCCGGGGCGACGGGGTATTCGGGGAATTCGTAGCCGAGGTTTTCGAGGGTGAACTCGAGGGAATCGGCGAGGCGAAGGGTGTTGGCCACGGCGTCGGGGCGGTCGGCGAAGAGGGCGGCCATGGCGCGGGCGGGCTTGAGGTGGTTTTCGGCGTTGCGGCTGAGGAGGGTGCCGGCGGCGTCGAGATGGGTGTGGTGGCGCAGACAGGTGAAGACGTCGGCGACGGCGCGGGCGGCGGGGGTGGCGCAGTTGACGCCGTTGGTGGCGAGGAGGGGGAGGCGGAGGGCGTCGGCGAGGTCGAAGAGGGCGCGGTTGCAGCGGTCTTCGCCGCGGATGTGGTGGCGCTGGACTTCGATGTAGAGGCGGCCGGGACCGGGGAAGATCGCGAGCAGGCGCCGGGCGGCGGCTTCCATGGCGTCGCGGCCGCCGCGCCGCCAGGCGCGCAGGAGGGGCCCTTCTTCGTCGCCGGTGAGGACGACGAGGCCTTCGGAGAAGAAGGGGAGGTCGGCCCAGCGGATGCGGCAGGGGCGCTTGCGCGGCAGGGCGTCGGGGCCGGCGGCGGTGGCGGGGGGCGATGATGCGGCGGGGTGATCGTCGTCGAGGCGGTCGCGGGTGATGAGGCGGGCGAGGTTCTGGTAGCCGGTGCGGTTGGCGACGAGCAGGGGCAGGACGGAGCCGTCCTCCATGGTGAGTTCACAGCCGACGAGGGGGCGCAGGCCGCACTCGCGGGCGGCGGTGTGGAAGCGCACGCTGCCGTAGAAGCCGTCGCGGTCGCAGAGGGCGAGGGCGGGAAGACCGAGGTCGGCCGCGGCCGTGGCGAGGCTGCGCGGGCTGGAGGCGCCGCGCAGGAAGCTGAAGGCGCTGCGGGTGTGGAGTTCGATGTAGGCGGGGGAGGGCATGTCGCGGTACGGAAGAGGAACGAGAAGGGAGGGCGCGTGGCGGGGCTCAGCCGTAGGTGCCTTCGATGAACCACCGGCCGTCGGGCAGGGTTTGCACGAGCCGGTAGAGGCCGCCGCCGGCGAGTTCGACGTCCCACTCATCGCGGGCCCAGCGGCGGTCGCTCTCCCACCACTCGCCGGAGGCCCGCCATGGCCCGCGCCAGTCGCGGATGCGGGCGGGCAGATCGAGCGCGGCGACGCGCGGATCGGGGGGCTCGGAGGCGGCGGGCGCGAGGGTGCGCCGGCCGGGGAAGACACGCACGGGGATGGGCGGCCGGAAACGCCGCAGGGGCAGGCCGACGGGAGGCGGGGGTTCACTGTCGCCGAGGGCGTCGGCGGCCCCGAGGGCGCTGGCGGTTTCGAGGGGGACGAGGGTGAAACGGTCGGGCCGATGGGTGTTTTCGAGGCGGGGGGAGCCGACGCGGCCGTCGCCGACGATGCCGATGAGGCGGGCGAGGGTGTCGGCGAAGCGGGTGGGGTTGCGGAGGTCGGCTTCGAAGAGGCCCTGCTGGCGGGCGGAGGGACAGACGGGGATGAAGCGGAGCTTGAGGCCGGTGACGGCGGTGTCGGTGCGCACGCTCTCGAGGTGGGTGTGGAGCATGCGGAAGAGCGTGTCGGGGTCGGCGGTGGGCTCGGGGAGCTGGAAGCGCTGCTCGTAGCCGCTGTGGTCTTCGAGGAGGAGGCGCAGGCGGATGGTGCCGACGAGGTGGTGGGCGTTGGCGATGCGGAGGGTGAGCTGGTCGACGAGGCGGCGCAGGATGAAGAGGAGCGGCTCGAGGGTTTCGATGCCGTTTTCCCACTCGATCAGCTCTTCGTAGAGGCAGGGTGGCGCGAGGAGGCGAAGGAGGCGCCGGGTGCGGCCGGCGGCGTGATCCCAGAGTTCGAGGCCGGGCCGGCCGAGGCGCAGGCCGATTTCGGCACGGGGGAGGCGGGCGAGGTCGCCGAAGGTGCGCAGGCCCCAGCGCTGGAGGAGTTCGGCGAGGGTGGGCTCGGGGTTGGCGAGGGAGAGGGGGAGATCGGCAAGGAAGGCGGAGGTGTCGGCGACGGCGAGGAGACGGTCGGGGGCCGCGGCGGCATGGAGGGCGGCGTAGCGGGCGGTGTCGGGGTGATCGGCGAGGCCGGCCTGGAGGTGGAGGCCCTGGCCGGCGAGACGCTCGATGAGGCCGGCGATGCGCCGCCGGAGCGGCAGGCCGGCGGGGAGCCCCTGGAGATCGACGGTGCAGAGGCCTTCGGCGGTGGCCTCGACTCGGGGAGCGAGGGCGAAGGCGGCGTCGCGGAGAAGGCGTTGAGCTGCGGTCTCGGCGGCGGGATGGCGGTGGCGGAGGACGAGATCCGGGCAACGGGTGAGCGCCTGGGTGGCGGTGAGGCCGGGAGCGACACCGGCAGCCTGCGCGGCCGCGCTGACCTGGAGGATGAGCGCTTTGCGGGAGGTGTCAGCGAGGACGGCGACGGGTTTCTCCATGAGCCCGCGCTCCAGGCGGGCGATGGCCTGGAGGGCGAAGTCGGGAGCGAGCAGAGCTGCGTAACGACGGGCGGGCATGGAGAGGGAGGCGGTGGTGGGAATGGAGGCAGTGCGATGGCATGAGAGACAGAGAGGGCGGGGCGGAGTCAGCCGGCCGCGAAGACGGCCGGCGTGGATGGGCCGCCGGTGCCGCTGTTGAGCTGGATGTAGTCGGGGGTGTCCGCCGGGGGGGCGCCGGCGGGGAGCGGGGTGCTCCAGGAGAGGCTGCCGGGCGCGCGGTCGATGTGGGGCGTGAGCTGCTCGGCGAGATCGCGCTGTTCCATGGCGAGCGCGGTGAGCGGGAGCGGACGCTCGAGCCGGATGCGGGCGCGGGCGGCGGCGGGAAGGAGCCGGCGCGGGGTGAGGACGGCGAGGACGCCGCCCGCGGGCTCGACGATGCGCTGGAGGCGATACCAGGCGGTGGAGCGGATACGGCGCAGCTCGCTCTCGGGACGGTCCCGCAGGTCGAGGGCGAGGAGGCCGAAGTTGGGGTCGCGGGCGAGGAGGTCGGCGGCCTGAAGGGCCTGCCGGGCATCGCGGCAGCGCACCCAGAGAAGGTGCCGGAGGAGGCCGGAGGGCTCGACACTCTGCGGATCGAAGCTGTCCGCGGCGTCGACGAGCGCGAGGAAACGATGCGCCCGGCGGGCGGCGTGAAGGAGGTGCAGCAGGAGGAGCTGGCCGCCGCCGCTGGGGACGCCGCAGACGATTTCACTGAGCGCGCCGAGCGGCAGGCCGCCGCCAAGGGGCGCGTCGATGCCGGGGATGCCGGTGGCGAGGACCGGGGTCTCGACAGGCGATGTGGCCGCACGACTGCGCGCGTCGAGCTGACGCCGCAGTCGCGCAAACGCATCGCGCCTGGTGTGCCGGTCCATCACAATGCAATGAACATGCGTTCAGTAGCTGTTTTGCCAAGTCTTTTGCCGGAAAAACCCGGGGCGGGGAGGGCGGCTGCGCCGCCGGTTGCAGTGGAAAGTTTAAGTTGAAGTGGGCGGCGGAGGGCGGCGGGTTTCGAGGAGGGGACGGATGCTTCTCCTGTTTCTTTGTCTTGTTTCCTGTGTCTTGTGTCCTGTTTTGCGGCGTTGCCGATGAAGAGGAGCGGTGACGAGGGGGAGAGGCGGGACATAAGAGACAGGAGACAAGAGACAGGAGATAAGATAGAAGATACAAGAGACGGGGCGCGGGGCGCGTGGTTCATCATCGCAAGGGGGCGGAGAGGGTGTTTGATGGGATGTCATCATGACCCCTTCGAGCCATGCCCCTGTTCTTTATGTTTCGGTTGGCGGCGGCGATGTCCCGGCCTCGTCCCATGCTGATGTCTCTGGCCGTCGTGGCTGCCGGAGGCGGCCGGGACGATGGGTGTTGCTGGCGATGCTGGCGATGGCCGGTGTCTGGCAGACGGATGCGGCGGAGCGGATCAGTGCGGGGAAGGGGCGGCCGGGGGATCGGGACCGACCGCGGGTGATTGTTCCCGTGCCGGCCGATCCGGAGGTGTATGCGCCGCGGGTGGAGAGCGGGCCGGCGTCTGCAGCCACACATCGGGTGGAGGCGGATTGTGCCCCCGGCACGTGGCGCTGGCTCGAACCGGCGCGTTCGCATCTGGCGGAGATGACGACGGCGACGGCGTTGTTGATCCGTCTCGAGCGCGACGGGGATGTCGCGGAGACGACGCCCGACCAGGCCAGGCGTCTCGACGGGGCGGCGGAGCGGATCACCGCCGCTTTTCGGATCGAGCCGAGGCGGGCCTTGCCGGCGGAGACGGCCGGAGCCGCGGCGGCGGAGCCGGAGGTCGCGGTTGTTTTGCAGCAGACGCGGGAGCGCTGGAGGCGGTATCGCGCTGATGCGGAGGCGGCGGCCGCGGCGGCGTTGGCGGAGGCGCTGGATTCGCTCGGCGGGCGGCCGTTGCGCCTGACGGCGACGGTGGTGCGGGAGGCGGTGGCGGCGGATTGTGCGCCCATCGAGCGGTGTATTCATGGTGTATGGACGCGGGCGGAGGATCGGGCCCGCGCCTCGCAGCGCACGCCGGTGGCGCCGGTTTTGTTCGGGCCGGCGACGATCCGGGTCGACGATGGTTCGCAGACGCGGGCGGTGGCCGCGGCGGCGGTGGCCCGGCTCGCGGCCTGGCTCGATGAGCACTATCTCGAGGAGGGGCTCCTCGGGGCGCTGCTCGCGGCCGGCTATGATGCCTGCGAGGTGGCCGCGGTGGCGGGAGGGGAGCGGGAAGAGTAGCGGTGGGTGTGTGCTGCGGGAGGCTTCTCCGGGCGGCGGGGGCAAAGCGGCCGGAGGCAGCGACGCCCGCGGCCGGAGACGGGCGCGCGGGCGTCGGGTGATGAAGAGGATGGATAGGGAGAGGCCGGTTATTCGATGATGAGCTCGGCGAGGAGCCAGTCGCCGTTTTCGCGCTCGGCGCTGGTTTCGAGCCAGAGGTATCGGCCGTGGGTGCCGGCGGGCAGCTCGGCGATGGTCTGGTTCATCGTGCCGTCGATTTCGGTGACGGGCTCGGCGGGTTTCTGGGGCGTCTCGCTGATGTAGATTTTGAGGCGCTGCGGGTAGTTCCATGGCGCGCGGCCCTGATCGAGGATGATGCGGGCGATAGGCCGGGAGACATGCAGGTCGGCGGAGATCCACTCGCCGGCGAGGCGGGAGGCGCGCCAGAGGGTGCCCCGGTCGCCGTCGGCGATGGCGGGGAGTTGTTCGGGGGCGGTGGACGCCGCAAGCGCTGGCGGCCAGGCGAGGTTGGCACGGATCGCCTCGATGGCGAGGCGGGCCTGCTCTTCGGTTTCGGGGTTGCCGAGGTAGCCTTCGGCGAGGGCGATGGCGGCTTCGTCGGCGCAGCGGCGCAGTTGGATGAGGAGCCGGTTCTTGATGGCGGTGGCGGCGTCGAGCTCGAGCAGGCGGGAGACAAGGCCGCACTGGAAGGCGCGTGCTTTGGCCCGGCCCTGCTCGATCATGCGCAGGGCGCTTTCGAGAGCGCGGGTGGCGACGGCGTCGTCGGCGGCCTGCTCGGCGATTTTGACGAGGGGCTCGAGGGCGGCGGCATCGGGCCAGCGGGCGAGTTCGCCGACGGCGGCAAGGGCGACGTTGACGTTGTCGCCGAGCGCGAGCGAGGTGGCGGTGGCGATGGCAGGTGCGCCGGCGACGCGGGAGAGCACGGGCATGAGGGCGAGCTGGGTTTCGGCGTCGCCCTCGGTGATGGCGGCGAGGATCGGGGCGGCCCGGGTATCGACGTCGTCATCACGCAGGGTGGCGGCGATGAGGGCGCGGACGGCGCGGGTGCGCTCGGCGCGCTCGGTGGCGGAGAGCGCCCAGGCGATGAGGCTCTCGCGCTGGGCCGGGCCGGCAATGACCCGGAGCGCGTCGAGAGCGGCGAGGCGGAGTTTCAGCTCGGGTTCGCCGGTGAGGCCGAGGAGGAAGGGGATGGCTTCGGTGAGGTTGCGCCGGGCGATCTGATCGATGAAACGGATGCGGGTGTCGAGGTCGCCTTCGGCGGCCTGCTGGCGGACCCACTCGTCGATGCCGTCGCCGTTGAGACGGGCGAGCGTGTCGGCGGCCGCGTCGGCGACCGGGCCGGAACCGGTGGCGAGAGCGGCGATCTTGCGGGCGACGGCGATGTCGGCAGGAAGGATGGCGAGGGCCTGGAGGATGGCGAGGCTCAGGGGCTCGTCGGCTGTATCGAGTTTTTCGATCAGGCCGGGCACGGCGGAGCCATCGCCGCGGTGGCCGAGGGCGTTGACGACGAGCAACTGAATTTCCGGTGTGTATTTGTCGAGGCGGGCGACGAGTTCGGCGCTGGTTTCGGGGTTGGGGAGGTCGCGGATGGCTTCGAGCGCGACTTCGTGGAAGACGGGTTCGTCGGAAAGGAGCGCTTCGTGGATCTGGCCGACGGCGGATTCGGGACGCGCATCGAGGATGCCGCGCAGGGCCATGGCGCGCTTTTCGAGGGCGATGGCGGGATCACGAAGGATGCGCTCGTAGGCGTCGCCAGCGATCTCGGGTGCGGCGCGGGAGGCGGCGGCGAGACGGGCGTCGAGGACGGCGCCGGTGTGAGCGTCGGGGGCGTGTTCGAGTGCGGCGAGCGCATCGGCTCCATCGATCTGGCCGAGGACATGGATGGCCATGGAAGCGGTGGTCGGGTCGGGATCGTCGAGGAGGGCGGCGATTTGCGGAACGGCCTGGCTGATGAGGCGGGCTCCGATGGCCTGCATGACGGCGACGCGGGCGCGGCCCGAGGTTTTGTCGAGGGCGTCGAGGAAGAGCTGGTCGATGGCCTCGCCCGGAACAGGTTCGAGAGCGAGGCGGGCGATTTCGACGGTTTCTTCGTCGCGGAGCAGGCGGGCGAGGCGCTTGACGGCTGCGCTGTCGGCGGAGGCGCCATGGGCGCCGAGGATGTGGCCGAGGCGCTGGGCGATGGCCTGACGGCCGGCGGGGGTGGTCTGCGGGTCCTCGAGGAGCTGGACGAAGTCTTCCTCGAGGTCGGCGAGGCGGGCTGGATTGGTGCCGGCGTCGGCGACGGCCTGATCGAGGATGTTGAATACGGCGGGGTCGTCGGCGTAGGTGGCGCGGGCGGCCTCGAGCAGAGCGGCGGGCGGGGTGTCCGTTTCGCCGGTTTCGAGGTTGGAGCACGCGCTCAAAAGGCTGAGAGAGGCGCCGAGCAGGAGGGCGGCGGCGCGGGTGCGGATGAGGTGTTTCATCGTCGTGAGTGAAAGTGCGGACATCTTGTCTGGATGGGCTGGGGGCGCGTCACAGGAGGGTGTAGGGGGCGCGGCGGGGCCGGTCGAGGAGGCGGGCCGCGACGGGGTCGCCGACGACCGTTTCGTTGACGGGGTCCCAGCGAATGGGACGCTGCAGCTGGCGGGCGATGCCGTTGAGGTGGCAGACCGTGGCGGAGCGGTGGCCGATTTCGACGTCGGCGATGGGCCGCTGGCGGGTCTTGACGCAATGGAAGAAGTTGGAGTGGTGGTTGTCGCTTTCGTAGAGGTGGATGTCGGAGGCCCGGAGCGGGCGGGTGGCGAGTTCGCCCGGACGGCAGGTGAGGACACCGCCGCGGCTCACGCCGACGAAACCTTCGGAGCCGGTGAATTCGATCATGTGCTCGAGACCTTCATCGACACGCTCGACGACGACGCCGTTGGCGTAGCGATGTGAAGAATACGGTACGCCCTCGTAGCCCTGCGGAATGAATTCGACCGGGCCGGAGTCGTCCATGCCGAGCGCCCACTGGATGATGTCGAAATGGTGGGCGCCCCAGTCGCCGAACTTGCGGCCGCCGTATTCGGTGTAGACGCGCCAGCCGCCGCCATAGTCGCCGCGGATGCGGGCCTCGTTGTAGGGGCGCCATGGGGTGGGGCCGAGCCAGCGGTCGTAGTCGAGGTCCTCGGGGATCGGTTGTTCCTCGAGGGCGGTGGGTTTGGGGAAGTGGCCGAGCCGGGTGCGGATGTGCTTGATCTCGCCGATCCAGCCGTTGCGCACGATCGTGGCGGCGCGGCTGAAGGCGCGTTCGGAACGTTGCTGGCTCCCGGTCTGCAGGATGCGGCCGGTGGAGCGGGCCACCTGGACGAGGGTGCGGCCCTCACGCACGGTGAGGGTGAGGGGTTTTTCGCAGTAGACATCCTTGCCCGCGCGCAGGGCGGCGATGGCGACGGCGGCATGCCAGTGGTCCGGGGTGGTGACGAAGACGACGTCGAGGTCTTCGCGGGCGACGAGTTCTTCGTGGATGGGATGGATGTCGACGCCGTCGTAGCTCCCCTTGCCGAAGGTCTCGGCATAGACACGGTCGATGTGCCGCTTGCGTTTCTCGGCCTTGCGGCGCCAGACGTCGCAGATGGCGCGGATCTGGCAGTCGTCGCGTTTGAGCAGCGCGCCGATGTGGCTGCCGGCGATGAGGCCGGTGCCGACGATACCGATGTTGAGGCGGTTGCTCGGAGCGGTGGCGCCGAAGAGCCGGGCAGGGGCGCACATCGGCGCGGCTCCCGCGGCGAGAATGCCGGCCAGACCGCGCTTGATGGCGGTGCGGCGAGTGATTCTGGGGATTCGGGTATCGTGCGGATCTACAGAAGACATGGCGATCTCGTGGTTGTATTCTGAAAGGGGGTGACGCTGCCAACGGGGTTCCGGACGGCGGCGAAAGGTGAGCAATAGAAACTCGGTGCGCCGAGCCGTAAAGCGGCATGTCGGCAAGAGATGCGATTTTTCAACGGCAGGGAACACAACGGTTGTGGCGTGCGGGACGTTTGAGCGTGGTCCGAGTGGATTTGACGCAGCGCGCCCGGTGCACGAGGGTGCACTTTCGCGAATGCCTCATAAAGAGAACAGCAAGGTTTCCATGGTAATTAATAAACATCAGGTCTTTGTCATTGGCTTCCTGTCCATGGTGTGGGCATGGCTGCCGGCCGGAGCGCAGACGGCGGCGGATGATGGGCCGGCGGATGCGGCGGAGGAAAGCGTGGAGGCGCGCGATGCCATCATCTCGAGGCAGGATGCAGTGGATCTGGTCGAAGACGCCAATCTCGACGATGCGATACAGCGCCGGCCGGATTTGAGTTTCCGCAATGTGACGGTGAATCAGGAAAAAAGCTCGTTGAGTCTTTCAGAGATTCCCGCCCAGGCGGTCGAAGCGGCGGAGGTGCTCAAGGCAGTGACGCCCGATCTCGATGCCGATACGCGCGGCGGTGCGTTGCGGGTGAAGATCAAGCCGGCTTATGAGATCGATGAGCCAGTGCTCAAGGGGAAGTTTCATGGACGATACAAGTCCATCTATGATTCGTGGGGCGGGATGGCGAACCTGACGTGGGCGGGACCCGTGGGTGGAGCTTCGGGGCTGCGGGTGACCGGCGAGGTCGAGGCGATCGAGCGTGGCAGCGATGAGCTTCAGTATGACTGGAGCGACGCGCCCGCCGAGTCGACGCAGGCCTATTTTCTGGAGGGGGCCGACATGCTCAACGGCCTTCGCGATCTGAACACGTGGCGGTTCAATGCGAGTTTCGATCATCGTTTTTCGACCGGGGCGATGATTTATATAAGGGGCAACTGGAGCCGGGAGGATGTCGATGGGAGAGGCTATGCGGTGCAGTATCAATTTGGTGACGAAATGGATTTCGAATGGCTGACGCCCGATGCCGGCGCGGTGGCGTCCGGCGA
>RFJS01000052.1 GCA_003694825.1 Verrucomicrobiota bacterium
AGCCCGTGGGCAGGCCGCCCCATACGTTCCTACACGTGTGGGTAATCTGTCCAGTCCTTCCCCGCACAAGCGTTTGCAGAGTGTCCGTATCTGGCCTGAATTCGCGCAACGACACCGCTTCGGCGTGATGACCTCCCCGCTCTCCGCCCGGGCCAAACCGCCGCCGATCCCGGGCCTGGTTGCAGTGCTGAAGCGGCAAGCACCGCAAACTGTGTTCGTGGGTGGCAGAGAACGTCGAGGAGACCTTCATTTTTTACCAGATCCCTCGCGCTCACCACCAACACCTCAAAACAACCAAACGCCCCGAATAGCTCAACGAGGAGATCAAACCACGCACCCTCCTGATGCACATCTTCACTGACAAGGCCTGCTGTCGGCGGCTGGTTCGGACTCCGGCCGTGGACATCCACGGGGAGTAGACCGGCGCGAACCGCTCCATAAGCATGCAGAGCCTGCGTGAAAGCTTGCGCCAACGTCACACCGATGTCGCCTGAGCGGGCGATGAAGGTGCCGAGCGCCTTACCCCGTGTTCGCACTGCCGGGGTCTCTATTCCACAGAATCCGTGTCGGGGTTTTTCTGTGACATGCGCGCCAGCACCCTGCCGTTGCCGACGAGCTCGAGCACCCCGTCACGGACGCGCAACTGATCAACTCGTTCGAGCACACCGAGAAAGGCGTTCTCGATGCGCATGGCTTCCGCCGGTCCGGCCATGCGGGTGGTGGCGATCGGCCCGATGCGGATGCGGCCATCGTCCTCCCGGCGGATGGTGCCGGAGAAGGTGTTGACCCCGCCGTGCCCGGCTATCCGGCCGGCAGCCTCGTCGATCGCGCAGGATGGAAGCGGCAGGCCGGATCCTGCGGAAACAGCGGCGCCCTCGAGTTCGATCAATTGCCAGGTCGTGCTGTTTATCCGGGGCGTTTCAGCGGCGCGGCCCGCCTCGGGCCGACCGATAGAGGACGCGGTGTCTGATGGTTCGGCTCGTTCGCGTCCGCATTCGGCGGTGGCGAACAGAGCGATGAGGCAACCGGTCATGGCTATCCTGACGGATCTGGTGTTTCGCTTCATCACATGGTGTTTGTGTTTCCGCGGCTCCCTTCGCGCCGCCAGACCGGCAATGAAAAGGATCACTCCTCCTGCAGCGTGTCGTCCGGCACAAGTTTGCTGGCGCACTCGGCGCAGATGCTGTGGGTAAACTCAACCTCGCTGCGCGAGCGGATGAAATCCTCGACCTGCTTCCAATAGCCGTCGTCGTCACGCACCTTCTTGCACCAGGCACAGATCGGCAGCAGGCCCGAGAGCGTTTTTACTTCGGCCAGCGCGGCAGTGAGTTCGTTGTTGCGCTTCTGCAGATCGGCCACGAGCAGTCCCACGAACAGGCCGACCATGAAGAAACTCACCTCGAGGTCGCCAACGAGCGAGAGTGCATCGTTGGCGCCCTCGAGTCGAAGCAGGTCGAAGATGGCCGCGAGAACCACCCGCCCCGCGTGAAAGATCGCGTGCGCAAAAAAGACGGTCGATGGAGCGAAAAACGAATTCCAATAAGGGCTCGGTCCGCGGCGCAGGCACAGGGCCGAAGCGACGGAGATACCGCCCCAGATGAGACCGTTCGTGATCATTCGCAAGTTGCCCGGGTTCCCCTCGAGAAAGATGGCCGTGAGAACGGCAGCATGCACGGCGAGCACGAGCACCCCCACGCGCCGTCCCAGCCGCAGGCCGGCGGTCGATTGAGCCGCAAGCAACAGGACGCCATGGCCCACGGTAACGAGCAGAGTCGGCACGAGCTTGTCGGCCCAGAGCGGCAGGACCGGACGAATGGCGAAAAGGACATCGGCCACGGTCATCACCCATGCGCCGAGCATCCAGAAGAAGTGCGTTCGGCTCCCGGCATGGCGCAGCCACGAGTGCGTCATCAGGCACGCCAGGATCAGACCGATAACGATGTTCGTGAGGTAGGTGATGGTTTCCTGGCTCATCTGGACGCGCTTTGGGAACCGCCAACTTGACGATCCACACCTGAACACTCCAGCAGAAATCCACCCTCCGAGCCGCCACCTCCCAGACAACGCCGTTCTCACCGGAAACCATGCTTCCTCCGGCGGCTGTTCCCTCCCCGCTTCGTCGTCCGGGTCTCGACGTGCCGCTGAACACCCACATGACATGGAATGATGGATACGGTTGCCCGCGAAAGCCGCGGATCGAACCCATCGGACGGGATGTCGGTGTATCGATACAGCTCCGCCCTCCCCGGTCGGAGCGAGTAGCCGGCAACGCCGGCGCTCTCCCGCTCGCCGCAAAACTCTTCAGGCCGCGCCGGCAGCACCTCGCGGATCATCGGCGCAATATCACGCGAGCGCCTGCCGCACCGGTCTGTCTCAGCGGCCGGTGGTCCCCCAGACGTCCCAATACCAGGCCCGCCGCTACATGAGCTTCCAGCATTCACGTCATCGCACGGGCTCGCGTTTCTACGCGGCAAACTGCGTGGTGTCACGGCGATCGGCCTGTCGCTCGACTTTCTTCAACAGAACGCGCCTGCGTCACGTCGGACTGGCCGCCGCCGGCTTGTCCGTTGCTTCCGATCGGCACTGAGAATGGGCCGGTTTCCTTTCGCGCGCGTCCCGGGAGGCTGATGTGCGATAACCGCCCTTGCCGAGTGGGCAAAACAATTACAACAGCTCAAAATGCGTTTTTCGGGCCCCGCTCCTGCCTCCTACCTGGAGGACTTTGCAAGTTGTTGATTTTCAGGGTCTGGTGCGGGCGGCGGGAATCGAACCCGCCTCTCAAGCTTGGGAAG
>RFJS01000396.1 GCA_003694825.1 Verrucomicrobiota bacterium
CGGCGTTGCCCTCGGTGTGCTGGTGGTGGCGAGCCCGTCGAAGACCCTGAAGGCGACCATCCATGCCGCGATGGTTGCCCTCAAGGGGGCTCTTCCCGGAAAGGAGGACTACATGGACATGTTCAAGGTCCTCTACGAGCTGTTCATGACCGGCAAGAAGAGCGGCCTGATCGCTCTGGATGAGCATGTGTCGGACCCGAATGCCAGTTCGATTTTTCAGAAGTATCCGGGTTTTCTGAAGCACAAGGAGCGCGTCGAGTTTCTCTGCAACGGGCTCAAGCCCATCATCGACGGCAAGATCAAGCCGGACCAGCTCGAGCCCCTGCTCGAGGCCGAGATCAAGACGCGCGAGGAGGAATCCCACGGGCCCATCACCGTGCTCATGCTCGTCGGCGATTCCCTGCCCGGCATCGGCATCGTCGCGGCCGTTCTCGGCATCATCAACACCATGGCCGCGATCGCCGAAGGGCCCGAGGCGGTCGGCGAGAAAGTCGCCGCGGCCCTCACCGGAACCTTTCTCGGCATCCTCGGTGCCTACGGGTTCATCAATCCGCTGACCAACCGCATCCGTTTCAACGACGAGATGGAGGTGAAGTTCTACGCCTGCATGGCCAAGGCCATCTCCGCCTTTGCCCATGGGCTGGCCCCGATCATGGCCATCGAATCCGCGCGCCGCAGTCTCGACCCAAGCCTGGTTCCCGGGCCGGACGAGATGGAGACGCAGCTCAAAAAAGCGCTCTCGGGGCGCTGACAACCGGAGGATGATCTGATGGCCGGTGGAGGCGGTGGTGCATGGAAAGTGGCTTATGCCGACTTCGTGACGGCATTGATGGCCCTGTTTATGGTTCTGTGGATCTCCGCGCAGGATCAGGAGATCCTCATCGCCACCTCGCAGTATTTTCAAAGCCCGTTCAATTCGCCGATGGATGCCTCCACCGGTGTTCTCAGTGATGCCGCCGGCGGCGGAAACAACAGCATGTCCGACGCCGATCCCTCCTCGATCGCCGACCTCGCGCTGCTCAACAAGCTCGCCGCCGACTTCAGCAAGGCCCTCAACGTTGACGTCACCTCCGAGGATGCGCCCATCCAGGTGAAGATCACCAACGACGGCCTCAAGCTCACTATTTTCGACCAGGCCTCTCGCCCCGTCTTCAAGCAGGGCTCCGATGAATTCACCGAATGGGGCGACTTCGTCATGCAGAATCTCGCCTGGGCCATGGAGCAATACCCGTTTCGCATCCGCATCGACGGCCATACCTCCAGTCGCGATGTCACCGACAGCCGCGACTACTCCGCGTGGGAGCTGAGCGCCGACCGCGCCAACGCCACGCGCCGTTCACTCCAATACTACGCCGTCGCCCCGGACCGTTTCGAGCGAGTCACCGGTTTCGCCGATACCGTTCCGCTCCCGGGCAAGCCCGCCGACGATCCCGCCAATCAGCGCATCGAGATCAGCCTTGTCGTCCTCGAGCCGCTGCGGAAAAACGCCCTCTGAGCCGCCATGGAAGATTTCCTCAAAGATCGCCCTGTCGTCGAACCCGAGGCCGCCGCCGTTATTGACGCGACGAAGACTGCGCGTCCGCCGCGCCCCGCCGCGGAAACCGAGTCGGCCCCGCCGGCGCCCTTCGCGCCGATCGGCGAAGCGCCGACCGCGACGCCCGCCGGCGCCGAACGTCCGGCCGCCCCTGCGCCGCAGGCGATCGAATCCGAGCATGGCGCTCGCGTCGAAACGATCGTCGAGGGCGGCCGCGTCACCCGCATCATCATCACCTGCTCCTGCGGCAAGGTTACCGAGGTGGCCTGCACCTACTGAAGCGTCCCCGCCGGAGTCGTTCCTTCGCATCCCGTGCCGGCGACGGGGCGTCGCCGAAAATCATCTGATGCCCCGGCCCCGCCGCGGCCTTCCGCGGTTCCTTCGGCGGCCGGGCAGAGATTGCCGCCGGCTCACCGGCGGCATCCCCGGGGGCGCGCCGGCCCGGCAAATTTCGCCGCCTGTCGGCGGCATTCTTTGCCGCGGCAGGAACTGCGGCGAAAAATGATATTGATAATCAAGGGCTTGTGAACTCTGGCACGTGCGTTGCTCCGTTCAGGGCAACATGATCCAGGGCATTCACAACACAGCCGCAGCCATCGAGGCGATGCAGAGGTGGAACGATGTCATCGCTCGCAACATCTCGGCGGCCTCTTCCCCTGGATATAAAAAGGAAGTCGTCTCCTTCGAGGGCGTTGCCGCGGGCATCATCGACCGCGTGCAGGGCGAGGAGGGGCCGGAGGAAATCGAGCGCATCAAGCCCGAGGTCTCCGGAACCGTGAGCACCGGTGTCGGCCAGCTCCGCCACACGGGCGACCCGATGGAGTTCGCCATCCAGGGCCGCGGATTCTTCCGCCTGCAGCGGCCCGACGGCCAATACGTCTACACCCGCGACGGCCAGTTTCACCTCTCGCCCTCCGGAGAACTGCTCAGCAAGCAGGGATTTCCCGTCATGGGGGAGAACGGCACGATCCAGCTCCTCATCGATGGCGGTCGCCCCGTGATCGATACCGAGGGCCGCATCTGGCAGGGCGATCAGGAAGTGGGCGTTCTTTCCGTCTACGACTTCAACGATCCGCGGCTGCTGAAGCGCACCACCGGCGGCTTCGTCGTCGATCCCGAAACCCCCCAGTTCCCCGAAAGCGTCGAATTTCCCAACATCCAGCAGGGATACATCGAGATGAGCAACGTCTCGCCCGTGCGCGAGATGGTCGACCTCATCGCCGTCTCCAACGCCCTGCAGGCCAACCAGAAGGTCATCCAGAGCCTCGACGAACTCACGGGCCGTGCCGTCCAGGTGCTCGGAAACACCACCGCATGACCCGCTTTGATCTCAACCGCGTTCTGATCCCATGAACATCGCACTCTTCTCAGCCGCCTCGGGCATGGAAGCCCAACAGGTGAACCTCAACACGATCTCGAACAATATCGCGAACGGGAATACGACGGGGTTCAAGAAGAGCAAAGTCGAGTTTCAGGATCTCTTCTACTCGACGCCCCGTCCCGCAGGCAGCGAATCCGGCGGAGGCAACGTCACCCCCTCGTCCGTCGAGCTCGGCAATGGCGCCCAGGTCGTTTCCACCGCCCGCGTCTTCACCCAGGGGCAGCTCACCCAGACCGGCGAAAAGCTCGATATCGCCATCGAGGGCGATGGCTTCTTCGAGGTCGAGCGGCCCGA
>RFJS01000397.1 GCA_003694825.1 Verrucomicrobiota bacterium
CGCGTGCGCGGATCGGGTGCCCCGCGGCGCACCCACTCGATGAGGTCGGCGATTTGCCGGTTGCTGAGCTTCTTGCCTTTCGGGGGCATCTGGAGGTCTTCGTCCTCGTAGGAGACGGCCAGGATGAGGAGACTGTTTTCGGGGTCGCCGGGGATGACGGCGTCGCCGGAGTAGCCGCCGTGGAGGAGCCCCTCGCGGGTATCGAGCAGGAGTCCTCCTTTGACCTTGTCGGCTTCGTGGCTGTGACAGCGGTAGCAGTGTTCGGTGAGGATGGGACGAATGCGGGTTTCGAAGAAGTCGAGATCGGCGCCGGCGAGGTTCGGCAGGGGCGGTTGAGGCGGAGTGGTTCCGGCGAAGGCGAATGTGACCGTGCTCAGGAGGAGCCCTCCGATCAGGCGCCAGCGCGCGAGGGGCGGTGTTTCCAGAGAGGGACGTCGGAGCCGGGAGCGCATGGCAGGCGATCAGGCGAGGATGTCGTGGATGACGTTGCCGGCGACGTCGGTGAGGCGAAAGTCGCGGCCGTTGAAGCGGTAGGTGAGCCGGGTGTGGTCGAAGCCGAGGGCATGGAGGATGGTGGCGTGCAGGTCGTGGACGTGGACTTTGTCCTGCACGGCCCGGGCCCCGATTTCGTCGGTTGCCCCATGGATGGTGCCGCCCCGGATGCCGCCGCCGGCCATCCAGATGGTGAAGGCGCTGGCGTTGTGGTCGCGGCCCGGGGTGTCGGAGCCGTTGCGGTCGCGCGAGGGTTTGCGACCGAATTCGCCGCCCCAGATCACGAGGGTGGAGTCGAGGAGGCCGCGCTGCTTGAGGTCGCCGAGAAGGGCGGCGAGCGGCGTGTCGATTTCGCGGGCTTTGGCGGTGATCCGTTCCTGGAGGTCCTGGTGATGGTCCCAGCCGTCGTGCCAGACCTGGACGAAACGCACGCCGCGCTCGACGAGCCGCCGGGCGATGAGGAGTTGATGTCCCTGCGGTGTGTCGCCGTAGGCCTGGCGAACGGGCTCGGGCTCTTTGTGGATGTCGAAGGCGTCGGTGGCCTCGGCCTGCATCCGGAAGGCGACCTCGCAGGCTTCGAGCCGGGTCTCGAGGGCCTGTTCGCGATGGAGGGTTTCGGCGTGGATCTCGTTGAGCTGGTGGACGAGTTCGAGCTGGCGGCGCTGTTCGCGCGCATCGAGGTAGGGACTGCGAATGTTCTGGAGCATCTGGTAGACGCTGCGTGCCCGGACGTTGACGGTGGTGCCCTGGTAGATGCCCGGCAGGAAGGCGGATTGGTAGTTGGCGGCGCCGCCGGCCGGGAGCCCGCCGGTGCGCAGGGCGATGAAGCCGGGGAGGTTTTCGTTTTCGGTGCCGAGGCCATAGACGACCCACGAACCGAGGCTGGGTCTGGCGATGCGCAGCGAGCCGGTGTTCATGAATACGGTGGCGACGTCGTGGGCGGGGATGTCGGTGTGCATCGACCGGATGACGGCCATGTCGTCGACGAACGCACCGGTTCGCTCGAAGAGTTCGCTGACTTCGATGCCGGATTGGCCGCGGGGGCGGAAGGAGAAGGGAGAGGCGAAGGCGACACCGCCATCCGGCAGTTTCCGGCCGTCGAGCCGGGCGAGGGCCGGCTTGGGGTCCCAGGTGTCGACATGGGACGGCGCTCCCTGGGCAAAGATGTGGATGACGGCACGGGCGCGGCCGGGAAAATGTGGCGGTTTCGGGGCGAGGGGAGAGGTGGTGCCGGTTCCCGGGGCTGCGGCGAGCCGATGGGCGGGATCGAGCAGCGTGGCGAGGCTGAGGGCGCCGATGCCACAGCCGATGCGGGTGAGGAACTGGCGGCGGGTGAGGAAGTAGTCGGCCAGCTCGGTGGAGTGGCCGCAACAGGGGCGGTTCTTCTCGGGCATGGAGACGGACTTGGACGGGACTGCGAGCGGCAACAGGGTGCACGGGCGCTGGTCGGGGACAGGCGTCCGGCAGCCATGAGGGACGTTGTCAGAAGTCCATGCGAAAGTCGAGCGCGGGGCGGGGTGTTTTCGGGCGGGAGCGGCGGCGGGGGCGGGAAAAAAGAAGGGCCCGGCAGTGCGGGGCTGCCGGGCCCATGGGATGGAGGCGGGAGGAAGAAATTCGGAGCCCGATATTAGCGCATTTTCGCGAAGGTGTCTCGCAGAATTTCCAGGTCGGATTTGCCTTTGACGCGCTCCCGGGCGCGCTGGTTGAGCTGAGCTTCCAGTTCGTTCTTGGTCAGACGCTGTGTTTCGTAGAACACGCCAAAGACACCTGGCCATTCGAGGTGGGCGAGTCGAAAGGCGGCCTCTTCGTCGGACGGATCATGGCGCTTCTCGTCTTCCGGCGTGCCGTCGTGCTTTTTCTCTTCGATTTCGATGAACTGCCCCTGTTTGCGCGGGACGGCGGCATCGAAGGCACCCGGGTAGAATTCGACGCACTCGGAGAGGATCTCGACGACGGAGAAGCCCTTGTGGTGGTAGGCGCGCCGATACATTTCTACCATGTGTTTGACCTGGGCGGCGTGGCTGCGGGCCACGAAGGTGGCGCCCGAAGCGAGCAGCTTTTTCATCGGGTTGATGGGCTGGTCGATGGCGCCGGTGGGATCGGTCTTGGATTTGAAACCGATGGGGGAGGTCGGCGACGTCTGCTTTTTCGTCAGACCATAGACGAAGTTGTCCATGATGACGTAGGTGAGGTTGACGTTCTTGCGGGCGGTGTGGTCGAGGTGGTTGCCGCCGATGGAGAAGCCGTCGCCGTCACCGCCGAAGACGAAGACGTGGAGGTCGTCGCGGGAGAGGCTGACACCGACGGCGAAGGGCAGCGAGCGGCCGTGAATGTAGTGGCCGCCATGGGTGTTGACGAAGTAGGGGAAGCGGGAGGAGCACCCGATGCCGGCGAGCGTGACGATCTTCTCGTGGGGAATCTGCTCCTGTTCGAGAAAGCGGTAGAAGGCGGCAAGCACGGCGAAATCGCCGCAACCGGGGCACCACGTCGGATGATCGCCGGTGAGGACCTTGCGAGTGAGCTTTTCGCCCGAAGGCGGAGTGTCTGCTGTGGCTGTGGACATGTGTGATCGTGCGGCGGTTTAGAGATTCGGGTAGAGCGAGAATGTGGATACGTGGTCGGCGCTGAGCCGGCGCACGCCCTCGAGGATTTCGCGGACCTTGTAGGGAAGCCCGTCGGTCTTGGTGATGCTGCGGATGGACTGGTAGGCGTAGCGGCCGCGCAGAAGGGTGGCGAGCTGGCCGAAGCCGTAGAGCCCCTCGTCGTTCATCTCGACGACGAAGACCTGACGGAAGCGGGTGAAGAGACGCTCGAGGCCGTTGGGCAGCGGATGAAGGTGGCGCAGGTGGACGTGTCCGACGAGCTTGTCTTCGGCGCGAAGGCGGCGCACGGCCTCGCGGATCGGTCCCCAGGTGGAGCCCCACCCGACGAGCAGCACGTCGCCTTCCTGGTCGCCGTAGATCTCGGGGCGGGGAAGGGAGGCGGCGAGTTTTTTGAGCTTTTCCCGGCGGCGGGCCGTCATGCGCATGTGGATGGCGGGGTTGGCGCTCGGGTGGCCGTGCTCGTCGTGTTCGAGGCCGGTGACGGTCGGGTATTTCCCGTCGATCCGGGCGCCAGGAGGTGCGTGGCGGGTGGGGCCGTCAAGCGGGTAGGGCTTGAAGTCGGCCCCGCGGGGAGCGAGGTCGAGCTGGGGCGTGATCATGAGCTTTTCGAGATCAGGCTCCGGAAACGCCTCGATGCGGGTGGCGAGGGACTGGTCGGAGAGGATGATGACCGGAACGGAGAACTCCCTGGCGATGCGGGCCGCCTCGATGGCGCAGTAGAAGCAGCCCTCCACATTCTCGGGGGCGATGACTACGCGCGGGGCGTCGCCGTGGCTGCCGTAGATGGCCTGGAGCAGGTCGCTCTGTTCGACGTTGGTGGGCATGCCCGTGCTGGGGCCGCCGCGCTGGATGTTGACGATGATCAATGGGATCTCGGCCATGACTGCCCAGCCCAGGGCCTCCATCTTCAGCGAGAGGCCCGGGCCGGAGCTGCCGGTGACGGCGGTATGGCCGGCATAGGCGGCGCCGAGAGCGGTGGAGATGGCGGCGAGTTCGTCCTCGCATTGCACGAAGGTGCCGCCGTATTTCGGCAGCTCCGATCGAAGGATTTCCATGATGCTCGTCCACGGGGTGATCGGATAGCCGGCCCCATAGCGCACGCCGGCGGCGATGAGGCCGTAGGCGAGGGCCTGATTGCCGTCCATGGTGATCTGGACACGGCCGTCTTCGTCCTTTTCCTTTTCGAAATAGTAATAGCGCTTGAGGACGCTGTCGGCGGGGTAGGCGAATCCGGCGTCGAAGGCGAGCAGTGCGTTGCGCAGGACGCTCTCACCCTTGCTGGCAAAGCGTTCCTGGATGAGCTGCCGGAGCTTGTCGATCTGCAGGTTGAACATCCGCGCCAGCAGCCCGAGCACGAACATGTTTTTGCCCTTTTCCCGGGCGGACCCGCCGACGGCTTCGATGGTGAGTCCGGTGATGGGCACGCCGAAGTAGATGAAGCGCTTGTCCGAGAGGTCCGGCTTGACGTGGTCGGAGTCGTAGATGAGCACCCCGCGCTCCCGAAGGGAGTCGATGTGGCTTTCCAGACTGTGCTGGTAGAACGCCACGAGGAAGTCAGCGGAGTCACCCGCGGAGAGGACTTCGCCGGTGCCCATGCGGACCTGAAAGATCGATGGCCCGCCTGAGATCGTCGACGGGATCGTCATGTAGGTCATGACTTCCTGGGCCGTCCGGCCGGCCAGCCGCGCGAGGAAACCGCCGATGGTCTGAATGCCATCCTGGGAGTTTCCGGCGAGACGGATGACCGCGTCCTTCAGGACTTCCTTTTGTAGTGCTGCGCCCGAGATGGGCTGCGAGGACCGATCTGATGATACCATGTTTTGAGGTGACTTGGGACGTCTTGCTCTGCCCCGTCCGTCGGAAGGAGGGGGGTGTTCGACGAGCAGCGGCAGTATCGTTTCGGGGTAAATTGCGCGCAATCAAAAGGCTCGGTGAGGATTACGGTTTTTAATAGTTCTGTGCGGCTGCGCGTTGAGCTGAAGCGCAACGAATGGTTTGCGATTGCCTGCGGGCCGGCTGGCAGGCGGCGATGGCGGTTTTTCCATGACTGTGTTCGTGCTGTTGTGTCTGGCTTCGCGTGTCTGCTACTCGCTCAACGATGTGTTCACCGGGCGGTTGTCCCGGGAGATGGGGCGGATGGAGGTGGCCGCGTGGCGCGGTGTTTCCCTCGGAGCGACGATGGCGCCGGTCCTTTTGTGGGTGCCGGTGGAGGCCTGGGGGGCGCTGGCGCAGCGGTGGCCGCGGCTGGCGCTGTGCGTCGCGCTGACGGCCATCTGCAACCTCCTGCAGAATCAGGCGGCGCGTTGGCTCCCGTTCGGGTTGCGGGCGGCGATTATCATGGCCGGGGTGGCGACGGGCAGCACGACGCTCGGATGGTTTATTCTCGGGGACACGCTGAATCCATTGCAGATCGTTCTCTGCGGCGTGGTGGTGGCGAGTGCCGCCCTCGCGGCGCGAGGTGAGCATGCCAACCACGAGATCGAACCGGAGATCGGACGCGGGGCGGCGGTGGCGGCGGCAGCTTCGGTGCTGATGGCGTTCAATGCCGTGATCGTCGCCGATCTGGCGCGCACGACCCACCCGCTCCTGACCGCGTGGGCGTGGGAGTTTGGTGCCGGCCTCGTGTTGGTCGGGCCGCTGTTGCCGCGCCTGCCGCGGCTGCCTCCGGTTGAGCATGTTCGGCGGTTCGGTCGCATCGCGCTGGCGGCACTGCCGACGGTGGCGGGGTCGTCCCTGTCGATGGTGGCCCTGTCTCTGGGGGCGATCGGCGTGTGGGCGGCTGTTTCGGGTACCCAGGTGCTTGTTACGGCGGTTTTCGGCGCGCTCTGGCATGGCGAGCGCGTGGGGACGCGTCGCTGGGTGTGTTTCGCCGCCGCGGCCGTGGCGGTTTCGGGCCTGGCGGTAGTGCGTCTGTGAGCGCGCCGATGGAGGCCGAAGCCTCTCGCGGGTGAATTTTCAGGCCCTGCTCTCGAGCCGCCCAATCGGCGGATACGAAAAAACCGCAGCCCGGCAGGCGCTGCGGCGGAAAAGTGGCGGGATGGACGGGACTCGAACCCGCGGCCTCCTGCGTGACAGGCAGGCGCTCTAACCAACTGAGCTACCACCCCTTGGCATCGGGAAGCCGGGAGAAAACGAACTGCCCGGGGGGTAGTCAAGCGCCGATTGGCAGGAATTTTCCGGTTTTTTTGGTTGGGAGGAGAGGCGCAGTGGGGCGACTCCCTCAGGGCCGCGCCGAAACCGGGAGACGGCGTTGTGTGTGACGGGATGGTGACGATTGTTTCTGATTGATGGCAGGCGTGTGATAAGGCGGTGACGGGCGGATTTGGCGTTGTGAACCGGTCTTTGCGGCTGGTTTGAGGGGGGCATGCCAAACCTCCAACTGCTTCAACGTCTGTTCGCACGAACAGTTTTCGTGGCCGCCGCCGCGTTGACGGCCGGCGGACTTTCTCTCGGGGCGCAGGATGCCGGCACCGGCACCCTTTTCGGGAAGGTGGTCTCCTGGGACACCGGTGAGACGATCCCCGGGGCGCTGGTCACCATCGACGGGACCGGGCTGATGGGACGCACCGACTTGAACGGCTTCTACTTCATCCGTGGTGTGCCGCCGGGAGCCTACAAGGTGTCGGCAACAAAGGACGGCTATCGTCCTTCGAGCGTGACCGGGATCCGCATCGAGGCCGGCGAGGGCACCCGCTCGGATCTGCCGCTGGAATCGTCGCTCGAGGCGGCCAACGGCGAGACGCTTGTGATGGAGGAATTCGTCGTGGAGTCCGAGGTGTTGGCCGACTCCGACCTCGGCTTGCTGGGAAGCCGGCAAAAGGCGGCGGCCGTGAGCGATGCGATCGGCACCGAGGGATTCTCGCAGTTCGGCATCAGTGACGCGGCCGAGGCCATGAGCAAAGTCACCGGAGCCTCGGTCGTCGACGGCAAGTATGTCGTCATCCGGGGCCTCGGTGACCGCTACACCAGCACGACACTCAACAACGTAACCGTGCCCACAGCCGACCCTGACCGTCGGGCGGTGCAGCTCGACCAGTTTCCGGCGGAGATGCTCGAGAGTGTGGTGACCAGTAAATCATTCACGCCCGATCAGGGCGGTGCCTTCTCCGGAGGGAGCATCAACCTGCGGACCCGCAGCCTGCCCGACCGCTTCTTCGCCCGCGCCAGCGCCAAGATAAAGTATCAGACCGGCGTCACCGGCGAAGATATCCTCAGCGTCCCCGGGGGCGGCCGCGATTGGACGGGATTTGACGATGGCACGCGGGCATTGCCGGCGGATTTCCCGGATCCGATGCCCGATGAACTCAATCGAGCCGCCGCCCGCCAGGCCGCCCGCCGCGGCGATTTCGGTCCGGCCGAGGAACTCGATCGTGTGTCGAAGCTCTTTCACAACGAGACTTTCTTCCCCTCCGGGAAAACGGCGGGGCCGAGCGGCGGGTTTTCCGTCTCGCTGGGCGACCGTCTCACGCTCGGTGAGGAGAGCGCCTGGGGTTACATCGCGAGTTTCAACTACGACAGCGGCTTTCGGCACTACACGGCCGGGACCAGTTCGCGCTACTCCCAGGGAAGCGTCGACATCCACAGCCCGAACTTTGTCCAGATCGGCCGTGTTTTCTCTCCGGATACATCACTCTACACGTTCAAGCCGATACTCGACAGCGACCCGGAAATCCCCGGCGGCGAGCCGGCCTGGGGCGTGACGGCTTCCTCGAAGCAGGTCGACTGGGGGGCGTTCGGCCAGATCGGCTTCATGCCGTCTGCCAATCACGAGATTACCCTGCGGGCCTTCTTCAACCAGTCGGCAGAGGACCGCGTGAAACGCGGCGTCGGCGAAGCCGTCCGCAGTGACAGTGGCGAATTCCGCGAGACCTACGATCTGCTCTACACCGAGCGTTCGGTCTCCTCGCTGCAGCTTACAGGCAAGTCCGTCATGCCGGCCTGGCACGACGCGACGCTCGAGTGGCGTCTTGCCTACAGCGACAGCACGCAATCCCAGCCCGACTACCGCACCTACGAGTTCAAATGGAGCTTCATCTTCGACGAGTATGATCCCTCGGGCATCGTCAACAACCGCTACTTCCGGGATCTTTCCGAGGACAATCTGGAGGCGGGTATCGATCTGACCGTGCCGCTCACGTTCGCCGGCAACTCGCTCACGCTCAAGTTCGGCGGAATGTTCGCCGACGGCGGGCGGGTCAACACCGAGCGCGCGTTCGTCATCGAGCAGGGGGGCGCGGTCACTCGCGAATCGATCGAAAACTTCCCCAATCCCGTCGGCATCATCAGCCGCACGGAGGATTCCGTGCAGTTTGGCACGACCATGCGGGAGATCAGCTCGAACCTGAACTACACTGGCGATCAGCAGATCGGCGGAGCCTACCTCATGGGCGATTGGGCAAACTCGACCGGTTGGCGCGTCGTTGGCGGCCTGAGGGCCGAATACACGGAGATGGTCACGCGGCCGATTCCCGGGGCCAGCTCGGCCAACGCCCGGCCGGGGGAGATTCGGCAGACGGATCTGCTGCCGGCCCTCTCGCTCATTCGATCCCTCGGCGACAAGGCCAACGTCCGTTTCGCCTATGGCCGCACCATCGCGCGGCCGACCTTCCGCGAGCTCGCTGACGTCACCGTCTACGACGCCTTCAACGACGAGTTCCTCGCCGGCAACCCCGACCTCGAGATGAGCCGCATCCATAATCTGGATCTGCGATGGGAATACTATCCGACCGGAGCCGAGCTCTTCGCCGTCAGCGCCTACTTCAAGCACATCGACAACCCGATCGAGCTGGCATTTGATCGCGGGTACATTCGCCCTCAGAATGTCGGAACCGGCCGGGTTTTCGGGATCGAGTTCGAGACGCGCCGGAAGCTCGGGCAATATGCCGAGTGGCTGCGCGACTTCTCCGTCGGCTTCAATGCCTCGCTCATCAGCTCGCAGGTGAATATCCCGGAGGGTGAACTCGCCGCCATCCGGCAGTTCGATCCAGAGGCGAAGGATACCCGCGAGCTGTATGATCAATCATCCTACACGCTGAACGCCAGCCTCACCTATGACAATCTGGAGTCGGGCACCGCGGTGACCCTGGCCTTCAATATGGTGGGCGATCGTCTCGCGCTGGTCACGACCGGCGTTCTTCCCGACGTCTACGAGCGGCCGGCGCCCGTGCTCGATCTCGTCGCCTCACAGCGGCTCACCCGCCGGTGGACCCTGAAGTTCTCCGCGGAAAACCTCCTCGACTCGCGCGAGGAGAAGAGCCTGACCGCCGACGGACGGGAATACCTCTACGAGAGCTATGCCCGGGGGCGCGTCTTCACGCTCGGGCTCTCGTACTCGTTCAACTGATACTCTCCCTTCAACCTCCAAATAGAGAAAATGAATAATATGATCCGAAACCTCGTCGCTCTCGCGGGAGCTGCCGGGCTGCTGGCGACCTCGTCGTTTGCCGCCGATGTCAGCGTGCCGCGCACGATTACGTCCAGCACCACCTGGACCGCTGACAACACCTACTATCTCGAGGGCTACACCTTTGTGGTGACGCCCTCCGGTGCCGCTTCGCCGACCGTGCTCACCATCGAGCCCGGCACGGTGATCAAGGGTCGCCAGTCCACCGGAGCGAATGCCGCCGCGCTCATCATCACCCGTGGTGCGCAGATCAATGCCGAAGGCACGGCCGATCAGCCCATCATCTTCACCTCCGAACTCGACAATCTCAACGGCAACCTCGACCACACCGACGTGCAGCTCTGGGGCGGCGTGATCATCCTCGGTTCGGCTTCGATCAACTCCCGCGCCGACAAGCAGATCGTCGCGGCTCCCATCGAGGACCAGGTCGAAGGCCTCGAAGTCACCGGCGCCGAGGCGGCTTATGCCACCTTTGGCGGCAGCAATGACGACGACAACTCGGGCGTGTTGCGCTACGTGAGCATCCGCCACGGCGGCGCTGTCATCGGCGGTGACAACGAGATCAACGGCCTCACGCTCGGCGGTGTCGGCCGGGGCACGACCATCGACCACATCGAGGTCTTCGCCAACAAGGACGACGGCATCGAGATTTTCGGTGGCACCGTGAACCTCAAGCACGTCGCGCTCGCTTTCGGTGCCGACGACGGGCTCGACGTCGACCAGGGCTGGCGGGGCAAGGCCCAGTTCGTCTTCGTCGTCTCCAACGACATCGGCGACGACAAGAGTGACAAGGGCGGCGAATGGGATGGCGCCACCGCGCCGAATGACGCCAGTCCGCTCACGAACGCCCAGATCTACAACATGACCGCCATCGGCATCGGCGATGCCACCCAGCCCGACGGTTCCGCCGGCCGGGCCAACACCGCGCTCAACATCCGCGACAACTGGGGAGGCGCCGCGAAAAACTCCATCTTCGTGAACTACGCGAAGATGGTCGACATCGAAGACGACGCCGCTGACCGCTGGAACGCCGGCGAGATCGACATCACCAACAACATCTGGTGGAGCCACATCGCCGAGAACAACACCGCCGACGGCCTCAATGCCCGCCCGACTGGTGTCGTTCCCACTTCCACGCTCTGGTCCGACTCGGCGAAGAAAAACCTCATCGCCGACCCGAAGCTTCGCGGCATCTCCTACGCCGCTGACGGCGGGCTCGATCCGCGTCCCGCCGCCGACAGCCCGGCCCTCACCGCCGAAGTCGCCACCGTGCCCGATGCTTGGTTCACGCAGACCGACTACTACGGAGCCTTCGCGCCAAACAGCGCCACCTGGCTCGAGGGCTGGACGAAGCTTTCCACCGACGGCTACCTCGCGGCGAGCACGCTCGAAGCCGGGGCCAACAACAAGCTCGTGAACATCTCCACCCGCTGCTTCGTCGGCACCGGGGACAACGTCGGCGTCGGCGGCTTCGTCGTCGAGGGCAGCGATCCGGTCAAGGTGCTCGTCCGCGTGGCCGGACCGACGCTTTCCACCGATCCCTTCAACATCGGTGGCGCCCTCGTCGATCCCGTGCTCACCATCAATGCCGGCTCTGAAAAGCTCTACGAAAACGACGACTGGGGCACCAACGCCAACGCGGCTGAAATCGCCAGCGTCACGGCGCAGGTCGGTGGCTTCCCGCTGCTCGAAAACAGCAAGGATGCCGCCCTGCTCGTGGTCCTCGAGCCCGGTTCCTACACCGCCGTTGCCACCGGCAAAGACGGCAGCACCGGCATCGCCATCATCGAGGTTTACAAGATCCCGGTCGAATAAGCTCCGGTGTCTCGCCCCGGTGCCTCTGGTGCCAGACGCGCCGGGCGGTGGACCGCCATCGCCCGGCATCACTGAAACACCCGGCAACTGAAAGCCCTCGTGAAACGCTTCCCACCGTCTCATCGCGGCACCGTCTTCGCCTTCGTGGCGGGTCTCGTCCTTGTCGGCGCGACCTTCGGCGAGGCGAGGGCGGACGCGGCATCCTCTCCGTTTCTGCCGCCGGGGACGGAGGCCGCGCCCGCTGCGGCTCCGGCGACCGGCCGTCTCGAGCGGCTCGAACTCTCCGGAGTGATGACGTTGGGGGGACGCGTCGAAGTCTGCCTCGCCGACCGCGACTCGGGCCGATCCTTCTGGCTCGTCGTGGGGGAGAGCCGCGACGGTCTCCGTGCCGAGGATTACGACCTCGAGACCGATGCCGTGCTCGTGCGGGCGGGCGATGCGACCCGGTGGATTCGCATGCGCGAGGCGTCGATCCAGAATGCTCCCGTCTGGTATCTGAGCGATGGCAGCGTCGATTGGTTGCACATGCAGATGACCGACGAGGAAAAGGTGCAGGAGGCGAGCATGATGATGTGGGACATTCTCGAGATCGGACGGCTCAAACGGGCAGGCAAGCTCGGGCGCCGTTCGACCGGGAGCTCCCCTTGAATTCCCCAAGAAGGTAGTTGGGGTTTGGCTGGCCGGCGGTCCCTTTCGGGGCCGTCGGCTTGCTGCATTTGCGGATGTTTCCCTGCCGCGAGGCGAGCGGGGACAGAGGCACGGGATGCCCGCAAAAACCCGCCGGCCGACGGGAAAACATCGTCTCGCGACCGAATGCGTCCCGCCTGTCGGGAACGCTTCACGCTTTAAAGTTACTTAACTTGCGATACGTTTACCCGGATATGTTCACTCGACGGAGAATCGCGGTCACGCTGCTCATCGCAGCCAGCTCCGTGCTCGCGCCCATTGCGGTCGGGGCCGGTGCTTCTCCATTCGTGCCGCCTTCGAAAGCGCCCGCGGTCCCGGCGCCCGCCAGTGATCCGGTCCTCGATGCCATCGAGCTCAGCGGCATCTCCATCATCGGCGACGAACAGCGTTTCAACCTCGTCGACACCCGGACCAAAAAGAGCTTCTGGGTCGAGCTGCACGCCACCGAGAACGGCCTCACCGTCGAGTCCTACAACCCCGAAGACGATTCCGTCGTCGTTCGGCACGGCGACCGTCGCCGGCGCGTCGAGCTGCGGCGCAGCGTCATCGTCGCCTCGGGCGGCGCACCGCGGCCGGCGCCTTTGCCGGGGGAAGACCTTCCCGGCGTGCCGCCGCCGGTGGAAATTCCGCCGCACATCCAGGGGGTGGACGAAATCAAGGACCCGAAGACCCCGGAGGAAATCAAGCAGGCCGAGTTCGAGGCCCGCATGCTCGTCAGCGACTTGCTGCAGATCTCGATGCGTGAGCGGGCGCGGCGGAAGGCCCTGCGCGAGCAGCAGGCCAAACAGCGGGCCGCGGCGGCGAAAGAGCGCTGACCTCGGCGGTTCCGTCGGCGGTGTTCCCGCGGCCGCAGGGTGCGCGGCGGGGATCGATCGCGGCCGATCAGCTCCTCGCTGGTTTCACTCCGGTGAGCGCCACCCAGGCCCCGCCCCACGGTCGCACCTGCACCTGCTCGAAACCCGCCCGTTCCCCGTAGGTGCGCAGCTCGTCCGCCGTCGACACCATGCTCAGGTGCGCGGGACGCTCCTCCGGCGGGTAGGCCGCACCGGCGGAAAACACCTCCCAGCCGTGATCCGTGGTGATGTCCACATTGTCGAAATAACAGCGGCCGCCCGGGCGCAGCACGCGCATCGCCTCCTGTACGTAGCGATACCGGTCCCACTCGTAGAGGTGCATGAAAACAACCGTGCAATACACCACGTCCACCGAGGCATCCGGGATCGGGGCGAGATCGACACCGCTCAGCTCCACCAGCTCGACATTCGGCAGATCGGCGAGAAGCCGCCGCGTGTGTTCGAGCATTTTCGGGGAGACATCGCCGCCGATCCACCGCCGGCAGCGCGGAGCCAGCACCCGGCCGACGCGCCCCAGCCCGCAGCCGATCTCCAGGATTTCATCCTCCGGGCGAATCCCCACGAACTCCTCGAGCACGCCGAGCGTCACCCGGGCCGAGCGCGCCCATTCGGACTCGTCGAGGTGCCCGGCCACATGCAGCTGGGCGTCCACCTGGCTCTGCGCGAGCGCATCCCATGTCGCCTTGTAGTTGGAGCGCGATTGCATCGGCGCGGGATCGTGGCGGCTGCCGGCCCGCGGCGCAAGCGTGCCGTTCGTTCTGCGTTTCAGTTGCGGTGTCTGCGGTCGAAGTAGGGAACAGCGGTTGAATGCGCCGCTTCGTGTTCCTTTTGCCATCGATCGAAACGCGGTCGTTGGTTCATGGTCCGCCGGTCCGGGGTTCGTCCCCGGGCCGGTTACCTTTTTTCGGTGACAAGGCCCCGGGCTGACGGAAAATGCCGCCAACCCCTCCATGGCAGGCCCCGGCACAAACATGCGGCAGCCCCGGGCGGCAGGCGGATCGATGCGGCGGTGGCGGCGCGATACGATCCTGTATGCAGTGCTCGTGCAGGTGGCGCTTCTCGGCCTGACGATTTTTGTCGTCGTCATCCGGCCGGGAGCGCGCGAGGAGCCGGCCTTTACCGCGAAACACACGGTGCGCCTGCCGCAGCGGGAGCTGGAGCACCGGGTCGCCCTGGCCGACTTTCAGCACGCGGCCGCCGCGCCCCTGCGGCTCGAGACGCTCACGACCGCGGCGCTGCTGCCGCCGGATCTGCCGGCGCTGCCGGCTGCGCCGCGCGTCGAGGTCGAGGCGCTGGACGATGCCGACTTTCTCGCGCGCGACGCCCAGGCGCTGCTGGCGCAAGCCGGCCTGGCGGGAACGATGAACGGACTGAAGAGCGCGGCGTCGACCGCCGCCTTTTTCGGTGTCGAGGCCACCGGTGAGCGGATCGTGCTCGTGGTCAACACCTCCGTCTCGGTGCGCAACCGCGCGAAGCGGCGCGGCGTGAGCTGGCAGCGCATTCAGGATGAAGTCATTCGCATGGTCGACGGGCTCGAGAGTTCGACCCGCTTCGGCCTCGTGCAGTTCAGCCAGGGCGTGCGGCTCTTTCACGACACGCTCGTGCCGGCCACCACCGCCAACCGCGAAGCCGTCCGGGCCTGGGTGCGTGAGTCGCTTCGGGGCAATCCACCTGTGCGGGAAGACGATGTCTGGTTCGGCCACGAGGCGGCGCTTGCGGTGGCCTTCCAGCTGGAGCCGGATGTCATTTTCCTCGTCACCGATGGCGTGCTCGACCGCCGCGAGGTGCGTGGCGGGCGGATCACTTATCCACGCATCGATTTCGGCTCATTCATCGCCTCGGTGCGCCGCTTTGCCGCCGGCTCGCCACGGGAGGCGGTCGTTCATGTCATCGGCTTCGATCTCGATGCGCGGGCGCAGGCTGACATGCAGCGGCTGTGCCGGGCCTTCAACGGCCGCCTGCGGACGTTCTGAGCGTGGCGGCAGCTTCCTGGCAGGCAGCCTGCCACCATGCGACTTCGCCGGGAAGCCCGTGCGCGGAAAGCCCATCGGTGATCGTGGCCACATCCGGCTCGGCCACCTCGTGGCGGGGGTCGCCGTCGAGATCGGGCCGCGAGAGCCGCACCACGTGCCAGGCGGCCCAGGCACGCCACCGGCGCTGGTGTTCGCGTGCGCCGCGCACGCGGTCGGCGAGGTGCTGGTAATGCAC
>RFJS01000398.1 GCA_003694825.1 Verrucomicrobiota bacterium
CGACACGGGGCCGGCAAGCAACACAACCATCCCGATCAACGCGATACACCTGTTCATATCCGGGATTCTTCGGATGCCCGCCTCGGACGGACAAGACCACCGGGGGCTTTTACCGGTTTTTCTCGCTCGATTCACGCTGTCGCCGGGCCTTGAGCTCGCGCCATCGCCGCAGCCGCTCCGCGATCGCCTTCTCCGCACCGGATTCACCCGGCAGATACAGCTCCAGCGGATGCTCGAGATAGTCCTGCCCGGAAATCGCCTCCGGAAAATCGTGACTGTAGGCATAGCCCGCACCGTGGCCCAGCCGCTTCGACGCCTGTCCGCCCTTGTCCCGGAGCCACACGGGGACGGCCTGGACCGGATTTTCCCGCAGCTCCCGCGTGGCCCGGCTCAGGGCCATCGTGGCCGAATTGCTCTTTGGCGCCGCGGCCAGGTAAATCGTGGCGTGCGCGAGATTGTAGCGGCACTCCGGCAGTCCCACAAAATCGCAGGCCTGGTGCGCCGCCACGGCGATCGGCAGCGCCTGCGGATCGGCCAGCCCCACGTCCTCCGACGCCAGAATCACGAGCCGCCGCGCAATGAAGCGCGGGTCCTCGCCTCCCTCGAGCATCTTCACGAGCCAATACATCGCCGCATCCGGATCGCCGCCCCGGATGCTTTTGATATAAGCCGAAATGGTGTCGTAGTGCTCATCCTCATCGGCATCGTAGCGAATGCGCCGTTCCTGCGCGAAGATCTCCAGCTCCGCCGCCGTAATCGGCGCCCCCTCCGGCAGGCTCAGCGCGATGACCTCGAGCGCGTTCAGCGCCCGCCGCAGGTCGCCATCGCACAACACCGCGAGGTCGAGGAGGATCTTGCGCTCCGCCGTGTGTCCTCTCTCGCCCAGCCCACGCTCCCGGTCCGACAGCGCTCGCGCGAGAACATCCGCCACCGTTTCCGCCGAAAGCGGTTCGAGCCGAAACAGATGGCTGCGACTGAGCAGAGGCGGGTTGACATAGAATCCGGGGTTGTGGGTTGTCGCGCCGATGAGGCGGATGTTGCCCTCTTCCACATCCGGCAGGAGCAGATCCTGCTGCGCCTTGTTGAAGCGGTGTATCTCGTCGATGAACACAATCGTGCGTGCCTCCGGCCGCTGCCGCGCCATCCCCAGGATCCCACGCAGCTCGGCGACATTGGAAAGGACGGCGTTGAGCCGCACGAACCGGCTGCCTGTTTCGACGGCGATCGCCTCGGCAATGCTGGTCTTGCCCACGCCCGGCGGGCCATAAAACAGCAGGCTGCCAAAGCGATTCGCCGCGACGAGCCGGGGCAGGAGCTTGCCGGGACCGAGGATATGGTCCTGCCCGACAACTTCCGCCAGAGAGCGCGGCCGCATCCGCGTCGCCAGCGGCTGATGTTTCTCCGACGCACCGGCCTCCGCCTGCGCTGAAGCCGCCGCCTCATCGCCCGCAGGCCGGGCCGGTTCATCGAAGAAAAGTTCACCCTGATCCGGAGGAGCCATACCCGCGGCACCATACCCGCCCGCCCCGGCCATGCAGAGAAAAAACGCGCGGCCTTCCGGCAGGCCAAACCGCCCGCCTCCGGCAGCCCGCGCCCGGTCGCCCTCACTCTCCCCGATCCCCGAGCCTCCCCGGCGTTCCGGACTTCTCCAGTCCGGGCGACGAACCACTCCCGCCCACGGCCCCCTCCCGAAAAGCCGCCGGCACGACGCCCCGGTCGATCGCCCTCAGGAGCGCCTCCTCCGTATCCACATCCTCGAGTTCCCATAGGAGCCGCACTCGCAGACCCGCCCGGCGGGCCGCCTCCAGCGAATCCGCCAGGGTCTCGGCAGCACTCCACCGAATCCCCGCAAACAGCTCCGGGCAATGCCGCCGGAGCGCCAGGAGATAATAACCGCCATCCCGGCTCGGTCCGAATACGGCATCCACTCCCGAGCCCAGCTCCAGCCACGCCGTCCGCAGCACTTCCTCCCCGAGCTCCGGACAATCCGTGCCGACGAATATCGCCGCCGATGCCCCGGAAGCGAAGACCTCGCGGGAAGCACGGGACAGACGCGCTCCGAGATCCCCTTCGCACTGCGCCACGAGCCGCACGCCCTCCCCCAGCCACTCCCGCATCCGAGCCTCGGCCCGCTTCCCCGGCGGATCATAGTAGACAATCCTGTTCCATTCGACGGGGAAAGCCATCAGTTGGCGACGCCCCATCCACCGGTAAACCGCCAGCGCCCGCTCCGCTCCGATGCCGCGCGCAAGCCGGGTCTTCACTCGCCCCAGCTCGGGGCAGCGGGCAAACATCACCACAGCCGGGGTTTCCATGCCGTCAGCATTCATCGCATGCCTCCCCATCGCAATCATCCGCCTCTCCCGCCAACCCTGCGCCTTTCGTCCGCTGCCGCAACGCCCGCCTCGCCAGGCGCGTGACATACACCGCCACCGCTCCCGTCGCCACAACCCCCACCACCGTGTAGCCGAGCCGATACAAATCCACCTCCCCACCGCTGATCATTTCCACTCCGGTTCGGCTGGCATGCCCCAGATAGACATACAGCAAGGTGCCCGGCAGCATCCCGACCCACGAAGCCGCGAC
>RFJS01000399.1 GCA_003694825.1 Verrucomicrobiota bacterium
AACTCCCCGCGGTGCCGCCCGAGGTCCACCACGTAGGCGCCCTCCATCACCGACACCGCCGCGAGCACGCTCTGCAGGTAGTTGAAGCCGCTCTCGATCCCGCCCTTGTGGTGCGGACTGTGGCACCAGTCCACCGTCAGCCCCAGCTCCTGCAGGCCGCCGAAGAGCGCCTGCCGCTGCTCATCCGCCATCGCGGGCCGCTGAGCGGTGTTGCCGCGCTCATCGAGCGTGATGCCCGCGATCGCCCGCGCCCGCCAGATGCCGCCCTCCAGCCGAAAGCCGATCCGGGGCATGCCATGCTGCTCGATCAGCCGGCGGATGAAGCGCAGGATATCCGCGGCGCGGTAGGCGTCGCGCGGCCGGCCCACCAGCTCGAACCCCAGCCAGCGTCCGCTCGCCACATCCTGCGCGAAGAGCACCTGCCGGCCCACCGCCGCGCCCTGGCGGCGCGAGAGGGCATCCCCATCGCCCCTGGCCTCACTCTCCCACCAGAACGGCTGGTTCAGGCTCATGTCGTCGAGCTCCCACAGGTCGCCCGGCTCCAGCGGCACCCGGCGGCCGTCGGCCAGCACCTTGGTGTCGTCGCGGCGCTGGATGAAGCCGGCCAGCTCGAAGGTGCGGTGGCCCCGGAAAAGCGCCGCCTCCTCGGCGGTGACGTGGCAGAGCTGCCGCAGCGAGGCGGGCAGGTTGTGGCGCGAGGCCCGCGGCTTGAGAATCGCCGCGCGCAGCCCCTCCGAGCAGCGCGCGTCATCCGCCCACATCTGCAGCGCGAGCGCGTCGCTGCCGGTGGCCAGCCGCAGGCGCTTGAGCTGCCGGCGGTCCTCCTCGGTCGCCTCCACCGCCAGCGCCTTGCGCCCGCACCGCTGCGTGCGCGGCAGCAGCGCCGCATCCCCGCCGCGGGCATGCGCCCGCAGCCACCGCGACAGCGTCGCCGGCGCCACCCCCAGCTCCCGCGCCGCCTGCGACTGGCTCAGCCCGGCCGCCTGCAGCGCTTTCGCCCGCGCCACCACCTCGCAACGGCGAAATTGCTCCGCCAGGGCCTTTTCCGTCGGCGGCATCAGGCTGCCGGACCTCCCTGGCACGCACGCGCGAGCCGGTTGAAAAGCTTGCTGAAGGCCTGCACCTGCGCGGCCGACCACTGGCGGGCTTCAGCCTCGAGCCGCTGCAGCGCCGCCTCGCGTTGCGCGGCATCCGCCTGCTCCCAGTGCAGCCCGAGCTTCTTGCCGTATTCGCCGAAAAACCGGTCGTGCTCGCGGCGGCGATCCAGCCGGGCCGGCGCCTCCTTGTTTCGGATCACATTCTGCGCCGCCGTCAGCGCGTAGCCCAGGTTCAGCTCGCCCGCCAGCACCTGCCGCTCGATCGCCTCCGCCGGCTCCGCGCCATGGCGCTGCCGGATTTTTTCCAGCAGTTCGCGGAGCTTTTCTGCCTGGTCCAGCAACTGCCGAGAGAAGCCAAGTCTCGCGGCAATTGCAGGCTTTGTGAGACCCGTTTCGCCCCCGTGCGCTATTTTATAGCGTTCGGGGATTTCGGTTCCCTGCCGCAGGCATGCCAGCCGCCTTTCGCGCGCTTCCTGCAGCGCCGGCGCCAGCAGGGGCACGGCGATGAAGGCGAGCGTCCCCTTGGGCAGGTGCCGGGCCACCACCAGCTCGGCCAGGATGACCTCCGCCGCGCCCACGCCCTCGATGCGCCGGCACGGCAGCTTGCAGCCCAGCTGCGCCGCCACCCGGCGCCAGTGCCGGCCGCACAGGATGCGGCCTTGCGCATCGATCAGCGCCGGCGTGAGAAAACCCTGCTCCGCCACGCTCTCGAGCAGGGCGACATAGACCGGGTCGTGCTCCGAGCGCTCCGGCACGTGGGCCAGCAGCGGGTGCACGCTCAGCTCGCCCGGATCGATCAGCTCGATCGCGCCGGCCTCGCCGGCGGCCGCCTCGGGAAAGGTGGGCGAGGCGACCCGGGCCGCCTCGCCCGTTTTTCCATCAGCAGGGGAAAGTGGTGCCAGCCGCACGCCGCGGCTCGAAAGGTTCGAAGGCTCGTGGGTCGAAATCATGGGAATTTCAGGGAATTGCGTTGGGGGCTACCTTCCCTCCCGTCGGCCTCGCTCACCGCCGGCAGCTGGAGCAGCAATTGTCCGGCACGGCGGTCGGCCTGCTCGAGGGCGTCGGCGGCTGCCGTAAGGAGGCGCTGGCGCTCGTCACCGGGCGCCTCGGCTGCCAGCGCCCGATAAAGCAGGGCACGCTTGGCGACAGGCTCGCTCGCTGCGCGCTCGAGGACGAAATCCTTGATAATCTCCCATGCCGTGCGATCGTCGCTCATAGTCCCAGTGCCTCCCGGATCAGCGCCTGCACGCGCGGGAATCTCCCCCGGTTGATCGCCTGCGAAACCGTCGAACGATCTCGTCCGATCTGCGCCGCCAGCGAACTGATCGACTGGCGCCGTCGCCCCAACTCTCCTTTGACGACCCCACGGAAAACCGCAGCAGAATCTGCCATGGAGCGGCTGGTATTGGGAACTTGACCGTGCGTGCTCACTACGATGTAAATTCAGTCAACATTCGTTGTGTGAGTGTGACTAAGTCAACATCTAAAAGTGAAAAAAGTGAGCACTGAGGCGCAAATCACTCAGGCCGCTCGCAAGCGCCTGGGGCTCACTCAGGAGGAATTTGCCCGGCGGCTGATGGTGAGCCGCAACTATATCTCGCAGATCGAGTCGGGTAAGAAGAAGCCCGCGCTGCGTTTACTCCGTCAAATCGAGGCGTTGACCAAGTCAACAACAGTCAGCCCCGTTGACCCTGGCGAGCCATTATCCGGCGGGGAGAAAGCGGCCGCTGCCCTCGACGACGGCGCGGCGGCCTTGCGGAGCGAGATCCGCACCTACATCGAGCGGCTCCTCGCCATTGCCGGTAACGACCCCACCCGGCTGGGCTGGGTGCTCACGCAACTGCACATCCACCTGCGGCCACCGGAACACTGGACCCCGGCCAGGGCGGAGGCCACGCCAGTCGCGCGGGCGATCACACCGGAGATCGCCGCCGCCGCCGCGAAACACCTCCGGGCCGCGCGCGAGGCGGCACAGCGGCAGGCGAGGGGAGAAGACCACCCGCCGGAAACGGCACAGGGCTCTGCTTGAGCGGCCCGTCCCTCGCCACCAGCAACAGCCGCACCTCGTGGCACAGCGCCAGCCCCGCCGCCCGCGTCTCATCCAGATCCCCGCCGCAGCGAAAGACCTCCTCATAATACGCCAGCGAGAACGCCCCCCCGCCGCGCGCCTCGCCCATACGCTCATCCTCTTCTTTCATCACGGCGCATCCTACCTCACCGCCGCGCCAGCAAAAATGAACGCGCCACCGCCGCCGGCGGCCCCAGCCCCGCCAGCCTTGCGGAAAACACCCACCCGCGCATCCGCCTCGCCCCGATAGCCACGCCGCCGCGCCACCGCTATCCTTCACCGCACCATGACACCCCGTGCCCGCCGCCTGCTGCTTCTCGGCACCCTCGCCGCCGCCGTCTGCTCCCAGGGCCTCGTCCTCGCCGCGCCGCCCGCCGCCGACGCCGCCGGCCTCTCGCCCCAACAAAAAAAGCTCGCCAAGGAGCACGCCATCAACGCCTCCCTCAAAATCATCAGTGTCACCCCCGAGGGCATCATCGCCACCGCCACCGCCCGCCGCAGCGTCCAGCGCACCTACACCTGGACCGAAAACCAACAGGGCACCGGCCTGGCCTCGCACAAAACCTACCGCGTGCGCCGCTCCGCCGTGCGCAACGAAACCGAGCGGACCAGCCTCGGCACCATCTTCGTCGCCATGCCCACCGACGGCCTCGTCGACGGCCAGAACCTCGAGCGCTGGATCTGGCCCGTCGGCACCACCCAATACACCACCGTCCTCGGCGCCCGTGCCACCGTCCGCGCCTACACCACCCGCCCCGCCGACTTCCTCGCCACCCTGGCCCCCTGAACGTCCCCGTGCCGCCGAACCCCTCTGCTGAAAAGTCAAGGAAAACCTATTTTCCTTTCGCCTTGATTGTGCTCCCGCTCCAGCCGTTATATCTTCCCGCATGCCTCGCTACGCTCGTCTCGCGCTTCGCTCCTTTCTTGAAGGTGCCTGCTGCATCTTGCAGCCACCGCCGCCCCCGACCGTCCCGGGTGGCAACCGCGACCGAATCGCTGCTCATTTCGCCCAGGTAGGCACCTATCTGCGCCATGGCATCGCGAACACATCAGCAAAAGCGCAAACGCCGCAACCACCAGGCCGAGATGAGCAAAGAGGTCAGCTTGAGCTCACTTTCCGATGAGCAAAAGCAAGCGCTGATCCAGGAGTTTCTCGACAAGAATCAGGGAGAGCTGATTCAGCTCGTCGCCGAGCGCATCACCGAATATCACTCGGGCCCCTTGCCGCGGGCCGAGGACTTCGAAGCCTACGAAAAAGCCGCTCCCGGCACCGCCAAGGCCATCGTCGCCATGGCAAAGCGGGAGCAGTTGTTCACCTGGGGCCATCGTTACCTCGTTCACGGCCTCCGCTACGCGGGCATGTTCTTCGCCGGATGCCTCGCTGTTTACAGCACCCATCGCGGCTTCAATCTCCTCGACGCAGGCAAAACCGGCGTCGGCTTCACCTCGCTCGGCGTCCTCATCTCCACAATCGTCGGCCCATTTATCGGACGTGCCATCATCGCCAAACGTGCCAGTGACCGCCACCGCGATCCAGACTGATCGATCGCTCCACTCTGCGCAAACACCGCCACCAAGGACCATCGCCGCCGCCGCAAACTCGAGGACGAGGGCCACCTGTGATCGCGCCAGCCGCGCCAGTCCCGCCAGCGTGAATAGCTGAGCGCGCCCCTCATCCGGTAGGCTGCATGGCGACATGCTCCTCGCCGCCCTCGCCGCCACCGGCACCCCGCCGCTCGACCTCTCCCAGCCGGCCCTCATCCAGGCCCTCGTCGTCGGGTTGCTCATCTTTGGCGTCTCGGCCCTCGCCGCCCTCGCCAATTACGTCACCGCCATCGTCGACCGCTTCCGGCGCAAGCCGCCGCTCGAGCAGCAGCTCGCCGCCTTCGCCACCCGCGCCGAGCTCAACAGCCTCGACTCGCGCCTGAGCTCGCAGATCAGCGAGGTGCGCCGCCACATCAGCGACTCGCACAACAAGATCTATGTGCGCATCGAGGCCGAGGCGGCCAACACCCGCAACAACATCACCTCCCTGGGCAAAACCATCGAGGCGGAATTTCGCACCCTCTACCGCGCCCTCGGCAAAATCGAGGGCCTCACCCTGGAGGACCCCCGCCGTGGTTGACCCCGCCGACCCCGCCATCGCCCAGGAGCGCCGCGAGGAGTGCCGCCGCCAGACCCTGCGCTTCCTCGCCGAACGCCAGGCCGTCGCCCATCACCCGCACACCATCCGCCGCGCCCTCAACGCCGGCCACGCCGCCGACTTCAGCGCCGAGGAAATCCGCGCCGCCCTCGTCTTCCTGTGCAGCGCCGCCGAGCCCCTCGCGCGCGCCATCCCCGACGCCCTCGGCGCCACCCTCTACTACCAGGCCACCACCGCCGGCGTCCTCGCTTGCGAACGCAGTGCCCTCTGACCCATGAACCCCGAACTCAAGTCGCAGATCCTCGGCCTCATCCGCCACATCCTCACCACCGCCGGCGGCGGCCTCGCCGCCCAGGGCCTCGCCAGCGCCGACGAAATCAACACCGCCGCCGGCGCCATCGTCACGCTCGTCGGCGTCATCTGGTCCATCCTCGAAAAGCGCGCCCGGCGCCAGCGCGCCGGCGCCCCCGCCGCCTCACCCTCGCCATGAAACGGCTCCGCCTTGCCCTCCTGTGCGCGGCATGCCTGCCGCCGGCCGCGTCCTTCACCGCCTGCACCACCGCGCCGACCGAGCGCGTGGTCGCCTACCGATCGCTCGCCTCCGTCGCCTACTCGGTCGATGCGGCCATGAAAGTCTATGCCCGGGCCGTCGTGGCCGGGGAGGTGGATGAGGCCTCGCAACAGCGCGTCCGCGCCCTGCATGAGCGGTATCGCAACGCCCTCGAGGCCGCTGTCCGCCTCGCGTCCCTGGACGACTCCGCGCTCGCGCCGCAGGAACTCGCCTCCCTCGCCGCCGAACTGACCACGCTGATCGCCGCACTCACCACCCACCCGCTATGAATTGGGAAACACTCGCCCCCATCATCGCCCGCGAGGGCCTCCTCGTCGCCATGCGCCTGTGGCAGCTGCACCAATCCGGCGCCGCCGTCTCCCAGCAGCAGTGGGATGAGCTCCTGCGGCTCGCCCGCAAAACCTACGCCGACTACCTCGCCGAAGCCGCCGCCGACCACGGCGGCACCCCCCGGGCCTGAACACCTTGCCATGCCGGATTCCCCGCCAGGAGCCGTCGGGCCGCCCAACGATTACGCCGGCTGCAGTTCGGGCGGGTTTTTCTCGGTGTCGCCCGGGCATCGGTAACGGCTGTCCACCGGGCCAACCGCCTCATCATCCCTCCCGCACCATGTCCTCGCAAGCCCTGCCCACGCATCCTACCCGTGCCGCCGGCGCATGAGCCCCGCCCGCAAAGGCAAAATCGCCCGGCTCCCGGCACCCATCCGCGAAGAAGTCAACCGCCGGCTCCTCGATGGCCAGCCCGCCAGCCAAATCCTGCCCTGGCTCAACAGCCAGGCGGCGGTCTTGCGCGTGCTCGAAGCGTTTTTCGCCGGCGAACCCATCACCCCGCAAAACCTCTCCGAGTGGCGCCAGGGCGGCTACCGCGATTGGCTCGCCCGGCGCGAGCGCCTCACCCACCTCAAAGAACTCGCCGGCTACGCCGCCCAGCTCGGCGCCGCCGCCGGCGGCAGCCTCACCGACGGCTCCGCCGCCATCATCGGCGGCAAAATCCTCGAAGCGCTCGAAAACGCCACCGCCGAAGACATCACCGGCCTCACCAAAGCCCTCGTCGCCCTGCGCGCCTCCGACCTCGAGGCCCGCCGCGCCGACCAGCGCGACCGCCTCCTCGCCCAGCGCGAGCGCGCCGTCGCCCTCGCCGAGCAGCAGTTCCAGGTGAAAACCTGCGAAGCCTTCCTGCAATGGTTCGAAAACAAACGCGCCCGCGAAATCGCCGAGAGCCAAAGCGCCTCCGAGGTAAAAATCGACGAGCTGCGCCGCCTCATGTTTGGCGACCGCGACGAGTTCACCCCCACCGCCCTGAACGAGTAACACCATGGCAAAGCCAGGCACCGTCTTGATCCCCGGCCGCGCCTACCAGGATGAAGCCTTCCGCGTCGGCCTGCGCCGCCTCTTCCTGCTCTGGAGCCGCCAGCGCGGCAAAAGCTACGAACTCTCCCGCCAGAGCTTCAACCGCATGATGAAGTTCCCCGGGCGCCTCGTCACCTTCATCTCCGCCTCCATGACCCTCGGCACCGAACTGCTCCGCAAAGAGGCCGAGCAATGGCAGGCCATGCTCGAGAAAATGCGCTCCGCCGCCGGCCGGCACGGCCTCAGGCTCACCAGCTCCGGCGACGGCCTCGACTTCGACGCCGTCTGCGACCTCTTCGAGCACTCGAAGTTCGAAACCCGCCTCTGGCACTCCCGCTCCGTGTGCTCGCGCACCCGCGTCATCGCCCCCAACCCCGACACCGCCGTCGGCTGGACCTCCGACATCTTCGGCGACGAAGTCGGCCGCTGGCCCAACGCCCAGGATGTCTTCGAGGCCATCGAACCCTTCATGGCTTCGCATCCCGAGCTCATCATGCGCCTCGCCACCACGCCGCCGCCCGATGATCGGCATTTCACCTTCGAGGCCTTCGCTCCGCCGCCCGGACTCGAGTTCCCCGTCAACGCCAGGGGAAATTTCTATCGCAGCCCGTCCGGCATCATGGTCCACCGCGTCGATGTCTGGGACGGCTGCGCCGCCGGCGTCCCCCTCTATCACCCCGACACCGGAGAGCCCATCCCCCCTGAGCAACACCGCGCCCTGGCCTTCGACAAGCAGGCCTGGGACCGCAACTATGGCCTCGCCTTCCTCGCCGGCGGCACCGCCGCCATCTCCATGGCCAGCATCACCCGCGCCATGGAGCAGGGCAGGGACAACTGTATCGGCATCAACGTGACGGAGACAATCGCGCCATGAAAAGCGTGCCGCTGCACGAAGTGCTCCCGCCACAGTGGACGGCAGTATTCTCGCCCGCCCACCCGCGCATCGCCTGGGCATCGACCTCGGCACCACCGAAAAAAAACGCTCCAACCCCACCGCGCTCTCCGTCCTCCAACAGGTCGGCCTGTCCTACTATGCCCGCCTCGTCCTCCGTTGGAAAACACAGGATCCCAACGTCACCCGCGCGGTCCTGCGGCATGTCATCACGCACCTGCCTCACGGCCTGCGGGCCCGGCGCCTCTGCGTCGACGCCACCAACGAGCGCTTCTTCGCCACCGACCTTCGCCGGGAGTTCGCCGGCACCGTCCCCGTCGAGCTGGTCATCGCCTCCGAGAAAACCACCTACGCAGGCGAGCAAATGACCATGAAACAATACCTCGGCAACCTCCTCATCAACACCATCGACGATGGCTACCTCGCCCTGCCGGCCGAGGCCTGGCTGCGCCGGGATCTGCGCCAGACCGTCCGGGTGCGCGGCACATTCGAGGCCGACGTGGACGCGGATGGCGCCCACGCCGACGCCACACGCTCCCTCGAACTCGCCCTGCACGCCCTCGTCACCCGAGCCGGGCCGGCCGAGGCCGCCGCCGCCGCCGTCTCGTCCCTGGGAAATCCACCGCCGAGAGCCCGGACAATCAGAAACCCACTCGCGCGCCAGCGCGCCCGCCGCCGCTACACACTCGTCTGAAAACCACCTGACACCATGCCCGCCTTTCCCCTCTCACTCAAACGAGCCCTCAAACAAATCATCCCCACCCGGCGCGTGACGCTCTTCGACGTGCGCGCCCTTCCCGTGGGCCTCGCCCGCACCCTCGACGTCGACCGCGTCGCCCACATCCTCGAAGCCGCCGAAGCCGGCCGCCTCGAAGAACTCTTTCGCCTCTATCGCGACATCATCGCCACCAGCGCCCACCTCCAGGGCCGCTTCGCCGACCGCAAACGCGCCGTCATCGGCGACACCCTCGACATCCAGCCCTTCGACAAAAAAGCCGCCGCCGACCGCCTCGCCGCCGACGCCATCCAACAAATGATCGAAGAGGCGCCGGCCTGGGAAGACGCCATCAACCACCTGCTCGAATCCACCCTCTACCCCGTCGCCGTCGTCGAAAAAGTCTTCCGCCCCATCCGCCGCCGCTACCGCCTCGCCGAACTCGTCATCGTCCCCCACGACCTGCTCGACTTCTCCGAAGGCGCCCTGCGCATCAAAGACACCGACCCCGCCGGCCGCCCCCTCGGCACCTCCCATCCAGCCGATCCAGCCCGCTACATCATCGCGCGGATCCACACCCTCTCGCTCCCCGACCAGTGGGGCGGCCCCCTGCGCTCCCTCGTCTTCTGGTGGTTGCTCGCCACCATGGATCGCGAATGGTGGGCCCGCTTCCTCGACAAATACGGCGCCCCCTTCATGGTCGGCCGCTACGACCAGGCCGACGACGCCTCCCGCTCCATCCTCGAACGCGCCTTCTCCCTCGCCACCCGTCTCGGCGGCCTCGTCGTCTCCCGCGACACCGAAGTCGAAATCCGCCAGGCCTCCTCCAGCGACTCCGCCGCTGCCTTCGAAGCGTTCCACCGCATCTGCAACGCCGAGATCTCCAAACTCATCCTCGGCCAAACCCTCTCCGCCGACGCCGCCGCCACCGGCCTCGGCTCCGGCGTCGCCAAATCACAGGCCGCCGTCCGCGACGACATCCGCCAGGCCGACGGCCGCCGCCTCGCCAACATCCTGCGCCGCCAACTCTTCACCCAATACCTCCACATCAACGGCATCCCCGGCCGCGCCCCCATCCCCGTCTGGGGGTCCGTCTCCACCGAAGAAACCACTGCCACCGGCGCTCTCCTTCAATCCCTCGCCCTCGGCGGCCTGCGCGTCTCCGACGACGGCCTCGACATCCTCTCCGAACGCCTCGGCCTCCCGATCGAACGCTCGCAGCCGCCACAGACACCACTGGCAGCCTTGAACGCCCTCGCCGCTGACGGCCGCGCGGCGAGCGACTCGCAAATCCTCCGCGCCGCCTCCGCCGACCTGGCGCGAACCCTCGGCCAGGACTTCGCTCCCATCGCCGAACTCATCCTCCGAAGCCGATCGCCCGCCGACGCCATGGCCCGGGTCGAAGCCTTCTGTGCCCGTTTTGATGCCCACCGCTCGGCGCGGATAGTCGAGGAAACGCTGCTGGCCTTCGCCGCAAACGGAGCCACCTCACCAGCGCGCTGACTCAATCTTCAGACCCGTTTCAACCTTTTCGCATAAGACCTCGAAATCCGTACGTCGAAAAGATTGAAACACGTGCATCCCTCACCGCGCAACTCCCTGAATATCAGAGGGAATCGCACCACCTCGCACCAAATCGCCCAAACTCAAACATTTCCGCGGGTCTCACTGTCGGCCAGGCGCGACCATCCTTGACGGCGTCTCGAAGGAACACCGCCGGAGGCATGGTCCGGCGTATTCATTTCTCGACACAAGGCGTGCTCACGG
>RFJS01000053.1 GCA_003694825.1 Verrucomicrobiota bacterium
AAGATCGCCGGCCTTTTCGGCGGCACGCCGGCGGCGTGGTGGTTCTCGATCCTGACGCTCGGGCCGGTGCTGGGCTCCTTCATCACCGAGCCGGCGGCCATGACCATCAGTGCCCTGCTGCTCGCTTCGAAATTTTATGAACTCGATCCGAGCCCGCGCCTGAAATACGCGACCCTCGGCCTGCTCTTCGTCAACGTCTCGGTCGGCGGCACGCTAACGCATTTCGCCGCGCCGCCGGTGCTGATGGTAGCCGGCACCTGGGGGTGGGACATCGCCTTCATGTTCGAGCACTACGGTTGGAAAGCCATTCTCGGCATTTTCCTCAGCAACAGCATTTATTTCGCGGTCTTCCGCAAGGAGCTGCTCGGCCTGGCCACGAAGATGGCGCGGCCGAAGCTGCACGAGGAGGATGGCTCGGAGACGCCCTGGACCGAAAAGGACTGGCCGGTGCCGGCATGGATCACCTGCGTGCATCTGTTCTTCATGGCGTGGACCGTCTACTTCGCGCACTACCCGGTGTTCTTCATCGGTGGCTTTCTCTTCTTCCTGGCCTTCGTGACGACGACCTATCACCACCAGGAGGAGGTGAAACTGAAGCCCGCGCTGCTCGTCGGCTTCTTTCTCGCCGGTCTCGTCACCCATGGCGGGTTGCAGCAGTGGTGGATTCAGCCGGTGCTCAGCAGCCTCAGCGAACTGCCGCTCATGCTCGGCGCGACGGCGTTGACGGCCTTCAATGACAATGCCGCCATCACCTACCTCGCCTCGCTGGTGCCGGACTTCACGGATTCGATGAAATACGCGGTCGTGGCGGGTGCGGTCACCGGCGGTGGGCTCACGGTCATCGCGAACGCGCCCAACCCGGCGGGCCAGTCGATCCTGCAGCGCTTTTTTAAGGGCGGCGTCTCGCCGCTCGGCCTCGCGCTCGCTGCGATCGTGCCGACGATCATTCTCGGGCTCGCCTTCATGGCGACGCCGTTCTGATCCCCGCGGACGACCTTCGCGGCCAGACTGATTTGCGCGGCGGAGCGGCTCGATGGCTGCTCCGCCGTTTGCTTTTCCCGGCCGGGTGCGCGGTTGACCTCGATCTGCCCTCGCTGATTGCCAACCGTCCCCGAGGCGCAATCATCCGCGGCGCGGCCTTCCTGACACCGCCTCCGATTTCCTCATGACCGTTCTCATTCAACTGGGCCTGTGGTTGCTGCGCAAACTCGCCGTGGCGCTCGCCATCGCGGCGGTGATGCTTTTGGCGGGCGGGCTCGTGCTCTACCTCAACGACAACTTCCGCACCGAGGAGCAGCGGCAGGCGAGGGCGGAGGAACTGCGCCGGACCATCGGGGATTTGCGCGTCGCGGCCGCCCACGTCGAAGAGGAGCTGGCGGCGCTGCGTGGCGAGCTCGAGAAACAGCGCCGGCGGGCGGAGGTCGCCCGGGAGTTGCTCGAGAGTTATGAGCAGATGAACTCGTTCTGGGATTGGCTCTTCGGCACGCGGATCGATCCGCAGGAGCTCGAGGCGAGGCGACGAGCCGCCGAGGAACATCGCAGCGAGGCCCTGGAGCGGATCGAATCGATCGTCGAGACGACCGCGCGCCTCACCGGCGAACACGCGGATGTCGTCGCCCGGATCACCGCGGCCGAGCAGGAGGCGATGCGACTCGAACGGGATCGGTCGCCGCTTTTCGACTACGCCCTGCGGGCATGGCGGGAGTGGCGGTGGGTCGTGGCGGCCGCGGTCGCGGCCTTCCTCTTCGGTCCGACGATCGGCAAGGTCTTCGCCTACTACGCGATCGCGCCGTTGATCGGACGGGCGAGCCCGATCCGCATCGAGACAGCGGTGCTCCCGCCGGTGAAGGTGGAGTCGAGTGGTGTTTCGCGGGGGATCACGCTCGCTCCGGGCGAGGCGATCTTCGTGCGGGAACGTTTTCTGCAGGCATCGGACGAGAGCCTGCGCCGGCGCACGCGTTTCGTGCTCGACTGGCACATTCCGGGGACCTGCGCCGCTTGCGGGCTCATCGAGCTGGTGGAATTGCGCAACGAGACGGAAGAGCCGGCGGTGGTGACGGTGTCCGCGCAGGACGATACGGCGATCGAGCTGGCCGAGGTCACCGTGCCCGCCGGCGGCGGCATCGTGCTGCGGCCGAGCTTTCTCGCCGCCGTCATCCCGCCGGCGGATGGAGGACGGCTCGAAATCCGGCGTCACTGGCGTTTGTTTCACCTGCAGTCGTGGCTGACCCTGCAGTTTCGCCACTTCCAGTTTCGCGGACCCTGCCGCCTCATCGTGGCCGGAAGCCGCGGTGTGCGGGCCGAGCGCATCGAGTCGGAGAACGCGGGAGCGTCGCGCGGCCGGCGCACCAACCAGGACTCGACCATCGGTTTCACCCCGGATCTCGCCTGCCGCTGCGTGCGGGCCGAAACGTTCTGGGCCTACTATCGTGGGCGCAATCCACTCTTCGACGACCTCTTCCAGGGCAGCGGCACATTCCTGTGCCAGGAAGTCGCGCACGAGGGCGCGGCCGCGAAGGCCCGACGCTTCTGGTCGCGGCTGTGGGACGGCGTGCTCAAGGTGTTCGGGGTGTAGCGGTGGCGTTTCCACCGGGAGAACGTCTCTGGTGCGGGCGGACGCGGCACATTGCGCTTGGCCCGGTCCGGCGGCCTTGCCGAGCATCGGGGGATGAGTTCTCCAGGAGCACTATTTGACTGGGACGGCGTGATCATCGATTCCTCGTGGCACCACGAGAGGAGCTGGGAACGGCTGGCGGCCGAGGAGAAGCGTTCCCTGCCGCCGGATCACTTCAAGCGCGGTTTCGGCATGAAAAACGAGGTCATCATCCCGCAGCTGCTCGGCTGGACGGAGGATCCGGAGGAGATCCGCCGGCTCTCCCTGCGCAAGGAGGCGCTCTATCGCGAGATCGTGCGCGAATCGGGGATCGAGCCGCTGCCGGGGGTGAAGACCTTCCTCGAGCGGCTGCGCGCCGCGGGCATCCCCTGTGTCATCGCCTCCTCCACGCACCGGGAGAACATCGATCTCTCGCTCGCGGCCATGGGCCTGAGCGGATATTTCCGCGACATCGTCACCGCCGAGGACGTCAGCCACGGCAAGCCGCATCCCGAGCCGTTTCTCAAGGCGGCCGCGAAGGCCGGCCGTCCGCCGGAGCATTGTGTGGTCTTCGAGGACGCGCTCACGGGCATCGAGGCGGGGATCGCCGCCGGAGCGAAGGTCGTGGCGGTGGCGACGACCAACCCCCGCGAGGTTCTGGAAAAGACCGGTGCGGCCCGGATCGTCGACCGCCTCGATGAACTCGAAGCCGTTGACCTCGAGCGGCTGGTCGGTTGAGTAGGCGTGCGCTCGCGGTCAATCTCCCCGTCTCCACCCCATGAATATCGATAAACGCAAGCTCACCGTTCATATCATCATCGGCATGATCGCCGGCATCGTCTGCGGCATCGCCCTCAACGAATTCGGCACCGAAGGATGGATCGATAAATGGGTGGTCGACGGAGTGCTGGATGTCGCCGGGAAGATCTTTCTGAAGCTGCTCACGGTTCTCGTCGTGCCGCTGGTGTTCGTCTCGCTCGTCTGCGGCACGGCCGCGCTCAACGACATCCGGCGGCTCGGGCGGGTGGGGCTCAGGACAGTCCTCCTCTATCTCGGCACGACGGCCGCGGCCATCTCGCTCGCCATCGTCGCCGCCGTCGTGGTGCAGCCGGGAGCGGGATTCGATCCGTCGGCGGCTGGTGAATACGTTGGCCGGGAAATGCCTTCGCTGAAAGAGACCGTCATCGGGCTCGTTCCGGGCAACATCGTCAAGTCCATGGCGGAGGGCAACATGCTGCCGATCATCTTCTTTGCCGTGCTCTTCGGGATGGCGCTGGTCGTTTCGGGCGAACAGGGGCGCCGCATCGGCGCGCTGTTCGAGGACGCCAACGAGGTGATCATGAATCTGGTGTTCATGATCATGCTGACGGCGCCCTACGGTGTCTTCGCGCTGGTGGCCCGGACCTTCGCCAACGAGGGGCTCGCCGCCATTTTGCCCCTGGGGAAATATTTCTTTCTCGTGATCGCGGTGCTCGTTCTGCACGCGGCCGGGACGCTGACGATGCTCGTGCGATTCGGCGCCCGGGTCAGCCCCCTGCGGTTTTTCCG
>RFJS01000400.1 GCA_003694825.1 Verrucomicrobiota bacterium
CATCATGTGTGCTTCCGATCCCCGATCACTCCATTTCTGTTTTTCCACGCTCGGCTGTCCGGACCTGGATCTGGATGCGGTTTTCGATCTGGCGAAGCGGTTCGGCTTCGGGATCGTCGAGCTGCGTGCGCTCGAGGGCACGGTGGATCTGCCGGCCCTGTTTGAGAAGCGCTACGGGAGCCCGGAAGCGTTTGCCGAGCATGTGTTCGAGAGCGGGGTGCGCATCGCGTCGCTGGATACATCGCTGAAGCTCATGGACAACGATGCCGACACGCGTCTGGCCTTCCTCGACTTTATTCCCTGGGCGGAGGCGATCGGTGGCACCGCCCTGCGGGTGTTTGACGGCAAGGTGCGGGCGGACGAGGATGCCGAGGCCGGCTGGCGGCGCGCGGCGGAAACGATGCACTGGTGGGACGACGAGCACAAGGCGTCGGAATGGCAGTCGACGATGATCGTGGAGACGCACGACACGGTTTTTACGGCGGCGACGATTCGGCGCCTGATGGAGCATGCGCCCGATTCTGTCGGGCTGCTGTGGGACTCGCACCACACGTGGAAGCGTGGCGGCGAAGATCCGCTCGAGACGTGGCGGGCGTGTCAGCAATGGGTGAGGCACGTGCATTTCAAAGACAGCGTCAGCAAGCCGTCGGCGCGGCATCCCTTCACCTATGTCGATCTCGGCACCGGGGAGTTTCCCTTGGACGCGGTGCTCAACGCGCTTGCGGCGGACGCGTTTTCGGGGCCGGTCAGTCTGGAGTGGGAGAAGATGTGGCATCCCTACCTGCGGCCGTTGGACGAGGCCCTCGAGGGCGGGCGACAGCACGGCTGGTGGTGAGCGGCGTGTGAAGCGCGGTCCGGGACGGGGGGAGTGGCGTCCGCGAGGCTTCTGTTTTCCGGCCGGGTGAGACTCCGGAGTGAAACCCGGAGAGAAAGTGCGGCGTTTGGATGAAGGGGTTTGGCGCCGGGTGGTGTTATGCCCGCTGAACCCGACTCACCCATGAAGAAGCCTGTCCTGCCGATCCTTGTCGCCGTCTCGCTCGCCATGCCGCTGATGGCGGAGGGGGCCTCGGTCTTTCGGGACACGGGTTACCCGACCGAGGACAAGCAGTCGCTGCGCATGGAAGTGACCGAGCTGCCGACCTTTCCGGGGGCCTTGATCGCCCAAGGCATCACGGAGGGGGTGGTGAGAGTGCTGATCAGCGTGGACGAAAAGGGCGTGCTCACGGATTGGCTGGTTCTGGCCTACACGAACAAAGCGCTGGCCGACGAGGCGGTGGCGGCGATCGAGAAGTGGAAGTTTGAGCCGATGCTCGTGCGCGGGCAGCCGGTGCCCTGCCAGTCGGAGCTGGTCTTCAATTTTCAGGCGAAGGGGGTCGTCGTCTCGCTGAATGTGACCGACGTCCTCGCCGCCACGCTCAAGCTGCGCGGGTTGTACTACGAGTATGAGCCGTGCCGATTTTCTGAACTCGACCGGATCCCCAAGCCGGTTCTCACCGAAGCGCCGGCGTATCCGGTGGAACTGGAGAGAAAGGGCGTGCGGGGTTCGGTGACCGTGGAGTTCTACATCGATGAGCAGGGCGTCGTGCGGATGCCGGCCGTCACGAAAGCCGACCATATCGAGCTGGGCGCTCTCGCCGTCGATGCTGTGCGCAACTGGCGCTTCGAGCCGCCGACCCGCAACGGGCGGCCGGTGCTGACGCGCGTGCGCCAACGATTCGATTTCAAGGGCAAGGGGACCAGTTTAGCGAGGGGGAACTGACCCTTTGCCCTGGGGAGGTCAAAAAAGGCGCGGGCTTCGGCCCGCGCCTTTCACTTTTTACGCACTCTCCGATCGGGCGGCCTGTGCGGGGGCGCGGGCGGCTTCGGAAAGCCGGCAGCCGGTGGCCGCGGCCGCCGCGATCAGCGCGCCCTGGGCTGCGGCGATTGCGGTGAGGACAGGAAGCGAGGCGGGCTGGGCGAGAAAGAGATAATAGGCTGCGGGCGCGAAGAGGATGGCACCGATCAGCGATGCCGCGATGGCCAGGACGCGCCGCGCGACGGGGCTCGTGGACAGCATCGCAAAGGCAGCGGGAAGGGCGGGCCATTGCACGAAATAGCTTCCCGCCGGCAGAACGAACCCGAGGGCGACGCCCGCCGCCGCCATGGTAACGGCAGGGGCCGGTTCGGGCCCGAAGCGCTGTTGCAGCCACGCGCCGGCAAGCAGAGCGCTTCCGATGGCGAACCATGCCAGCGCGGTCAGGCGTGGATCGCCGAGCATGAGGGACGCGCCGGCGCGCAACGCGCCAAACCCGATCGCGAAGCCGCCGCCCAACCAGAGTGCCGGGACGAGCAGTGTCCATGCGCCGCGCCGCGGCAACCCGTCTCGCCTGTCTCGGTTGCGCCAGCGTCGGACCAGCACTGCGAGCAGCATGAGCGCCAGTGCCATCGCGAGAAAATGCGCCACGGCTTCCGGATAACGCACGAGAACCGGACCGATCGGGTTGAAGAAAACCGGGGACGCCGGGTGTGCGTTTTCGTCGGAGGGCCGGGGCGGTTCGAATCGGATCGGTGTCCCTTGTGACGGTTCGAAATGCCGGATGAGTGCGACCATGGTTTCGCCGATGTGCTGGACACTGCGCAAATCGAGGTGCGCGATGTTGTCCGTCGGCTGGTGGTAGTTTTCCGGATCATCGAAGAACGCGAAATTCAGCCCGGTTGCGCCGATGATTCGGAAGACGGTGAAATCGGAATCGTTGGGTATGTGACGGGCCACGAACGGACCGAGGGAGCTGGCGAGTGGCAGGGGCGCATGGCGGGCGAATGCGGTCAGCAGCGGTGTCGCGCGACCGATCGATTCGTGCATGAAGGCGGGTCCCCCCGATCCGCGTGCATCAAAGTTGAATACGGCGCCGACATTCAGCGCCCTGCCGTGCTCGCGCATGAAAGCCGCCGCGCCGACGAGGCCGAGCTCCTCCGCATCGGAAAACAGCACATGCAGATCGGCAGGAAGGGTGACGCCGGCGGCGCGGACAGCGCGGATCGCCTCGAGAACGGCTGCGACCGCCGCGGCATTGTCAGCGGCGCCGACACCGTCGGGAGCGGAGTCATAGTGGGCCACCAGGAGCATGCCGGGCGCCGCGGGATCCGCGCCGGGAAGGCGGCCGTGCACATTGACGACCGAGAAGGTCCGGGCCGGGCGATCCCCGTGGGCGGAGCGGCGCCAGACACCCGGAACGAGGCGGACCTCCATGCCGAGCTCGTCGGCGAGGATGCCTGCCAGGTAGGCGCGGGCGCGTTCCGCGGCCGGGCTGTTGTTGGGCCGGGGATCGCGGGTGAGGACCTCGATATGGGCAAGCGCCCGCATGGCGGAAAATGCACTGGCCGGCGCCGTGGCGGGAAGCGGGGCGGGCGGCTGCCAGGAAAGCCAGACGAGCCAGCCGACGAGGCCATGGAGGGCGAGCATCAGGGCCAGGCGGGTGCGGAAATTGACGCCGGTGACGGGCACGGGAACGGATCGGGTTTTGCCTTCGCTTGAAATATCGATCAAGCCATTGCCGATTCAGGTATGTCGGCTATCGACGAAGAGATCGTAAGGGAATATTTTGAACAGAACGGCTTTCTCGTCCGGCAGGTTCGAAAATATGTCGTGCAATCCCGCCGCAAGACGAGCGATGAGGAGATCGATCTGCTCGTCTACAATCCCCGGTATGTCCCGCGGGATCGCAAACCGGACTTCTTTCTCTTCACCAGCGAGCTGCCCTACATCCATCGCGCCATGCTCGCGATCAAGGGGTGGCATTCGGGCCGCTTCAATCCCGCCACCCTGCGCGGCAGCCCGGAGATCTTTCGCTTCCTCGAGGAAAACGTGAAACGCGAAGCCAGTCGGTTGCTCTCGGTCGACCGGGACGAGCCCGGCTCCGGCGACGACGTGCTGAAGATCCTCGTCGCCCCCGGCCTGCCGACCCAGGAGCCCTACCGCAGCCAGAGTGTGCAATTGCTCAAGGAGCGCGGCGTCGATGGCATCATCTCCTTTCGCACCATGCTTCAGGATCTGATCAGCCGGGTGGAGGTGAACAGAAACTACAGGAAATCGGATACGCTGCAGATTATCCGAATCCTCAAAAACTACGATCTGATCAAGGACCCGCAGATGAAGCTTTTTCCCGACGAGGAGGGCGGTCGCAAATGATTCACCCGACGGCCATCGTGGCGCCGGATGTCGAGATCGGTGAGGGCGTCGAGATCGGTCCCTACGCCGTGGTCGAGGCCGGGGTGGAGATCGGCGCCGGCAGCCGCCTGCACAGTCACGCTGTCCTCCTCTCCGGGGCGCGCCTTGGCGAGCGGGTCACGGTGCACAGTTTCGCGGTGATCGGCGGGCTGCCGCAGTCGCTGCACTTCGATCCGGCGACACCGACCGGAGTGGCCATCGGCGACGGATCGGTCCTGCGCGAAGGAGTCACGGTCAACCGGGCCACGAAGGAGGGCGCCTCCACCGTCCTCGGGCGCGAGTGTTTCCTGATGGCCAACGCCCATGTCGCGCACGACTGCGTGCTCGGCGACCACGTCGTCGCGGCCAACGATGTCATGATCGCCGGTCACTGCGAGATCGGCGATCACGTGTTTCTCGGCGGCGGTTGCGGGCTGCACCAGTTCCTGCGCGTGGGGCCGGGCGTGATGATCGGCGGGCATGCTTCGCTGAGTTTCGATGTACCGCCATACGTCACGGTGGCGGAGCGCAATTGTCTGTTCGGCCTCAATCTCGTGGGATTGCGGCGGCGCGGAGTCGCGCGCGAGGTCATCCGCGAACTCAAGGCGCTCTATCGCCGGGTCTTCGCCGCGCGCAACCCGAGGCAGGAGGCGGCGCGGGCGCTCGAGGAAGCGGCGTATGGCACCGAGGAGGGACGGATCTTTCTGGCGTTTTTCGGGGGCGGTTCCCGCGGGATTTGCCGGCCCGCGTCGGCGGCCGTCTCGGGCGAAGAACCGGCAGCCGATGGAGGTGGAGCATGATGCGATTGGCGATCACTTGCGGCGATCCGGCCGGCGTCGGGCCGGAGGTGGTGGCGGGATGGCTGCGTGCCCGAAAACCGGATGCGGATGTTCGCCCGTGCCTGATCGGTCCGGCATCGTGGCTGGAGCGGTTTTCGGGGCTCGGCGGCATCGAGACGCGCGCTGTCGGGCCGGCCGGGTTTTGCGCCGAACCGGGCGTTCCGACCGAAGCCGGGGCCGAGGTCGCCCGGCTCGCTCTCGAGGAGGCTGCCGCCGGCTGTCTCGCCGGACGCTACGACGCCGCGGTGACGGCGCCTGTCTCGAAGATCTGGATGCAGCGCGTGGGCTTCCGGTTTCCCGGGCAGAGCGAGTTCTTCGCGGAGCGGTGGCGCGGCGAGCCCTCGATGGCGTTCACGGGCGGACGGCTGCGGGTGGTTCTCGCCACCTGGCATATCCCGCTGGCGGCGGTTCCGGCGGCGGTGACCCGGGACGTGCTCGCGCGCGCCGTGGCCCGGGCCGACTGGCTGGCGCGGGCCGAGGGCGCGGACGCCGCCAGGGTGGGCGTGTGCGGGCTCAATCCGCATGCCGGGGAAGGGGGCGTGCTCGGCCGCGAGGAGGTCGAGCGTATCGATCCGTGGCTCGACGAGCTGCGCGGGCGTTATCCGGGGGTGTCACGAGCGCTGCCGGGAGACACGGTTTTCGGCCGCATGCTCAAGGGTGATTTCGACGCGGTCGTGGCGCTCTATCATGACCAGGGCCTGGCGCCGGTGAAGACCCTCGAGTTCGACCGCTCGGTGAACGTCACTCTCGGACTGCCGCACATTCGCACCAGCCCCGACCATGGAACCGGTTTTGATATCGCCGGGCGGGGAATCGCCGATCCCTCGAGTTTTGCCAACGCCGTGGACGTCGCCGCGCGGCTCGCGCGCTACCTGAAGGCGCACCCCTTTGATTGAAGCGGACGTCCGGGGAGAGTGCTCGGCGCCGCTCGGGGCCGCAGCGAACGCCTCAGCCGCTGGCCTCGCGATCGCCGCCGCTCACGAAACGAATCCACGCTTCCGCCTCGGGGACGGAGCGAAAAACCCGCATGTTGATATTGCGCATCGCGGCGAGGTTTTCGGCGAATCGGGTGAGGTCTCCCGAATGCTCGGGATTGGTGTTCACGAAGGCGAAAGCCTTCAGGTGCTGGCGGGCGGCAAACTGAAGCTCGTCGATGATCTCACGCACGGTCTCCAGGCTGAGCTCCGGGCCCGTGAGATGTTCCTCGACGAGGGCGTAGGGGCATCCGGCCTCGACCGCGTGCTGCAGGCTCTCGGTCAGGTAGCCGGCGAGGTTTTCGGGCGTGTTTTCGCCCGTTACCCGAAAGTGCAAATACCCGTCGCGGGGGATTACCTGGAGATCGTAGGCCATGCGTTGATGAGCCGTTCAATCAAACCGGAATCGCCGGGGGCGCAAGCTGCTGTTGCCGGGACGAAGCGATTGTCACATGCCCCGGTGGGGATACCGCGGACACTTCGCCGGGATGCGGCCGAGGCGGTCGGCAGGAGTCGCTTGCCAGCGCGTGGGGTGGCGGGGTAGGGTGGGTGTTTTCGAAATCATGAGTGCACCTGCATCAACATTGCCGGAAGGCGTCCGCGAGGGAAATGAACGTCTCGTGCAGCTCACGCCGGCGGCGGTGGCAAAGGTTCGTGCTCTGCGGGAGCGCGAGAAGGCCGGCGGGCATCTGCGCATCGCCATCACCGGCGGCGGGTGCAATGGGCTCGCCTACAAGATGCGCTTCACCGAACAGATGCGCCGGGGCGACATCCTCGTGCGCTTCGAGGACGTCACCGTGCTCGTCGACAGCAAGAGCGCGCTCTACCTGCGCGGCACGGTCGTCGACTACTCCAGCGATCTTGTCGCGGGAGGATTCAAGTTCTCCAATCCCAACGCCAAGGCGAGCTGCTCATGCGGCGAAAGCTTCAGCGTCTGATCCGCGAAGCGCGGCGGCGCGGCCAAGGGAGTTGCACGCGCCGGAAAAAAGGTTGAAAACCACTCTCCACGAAGCCACACACCCTGTGACTCAACATCCGACAACCAAAGCATACTGAATGGCAAAACCGCAGTCTTCGGGACGCCGTCGCCCGTATTACCGTCGTAACAACGACCCGTATTATCACATCCGCCGCAATGAGCGGATCCGCGTTCCAGAAATCCGCGTAGTTCTTCCGGATGGACGTCAGGCCGGCATCATGTCGACCGCCAAGGCCCTCGCGCTTGCCAGGGAGGCGGGCCTGGACTTGGTCGAAGTCGCGCCCCAGGCCAAACCGCCGGTGTGCCGGGTCATGGACTTCGGCAAGTATATCTACGAGCAGCAAAAGAAGGCGAAGGACAGCAAGGGCAGCTCCACCAAGGTCAAGGAGGTGAAATTCCGCCCCCGCGTCGACAAGCACGACTACATGACCAAGCTGCGGCACGCCGAGGAGTTCCTCGACCACGGCAACAAGGTGAAGCTCACGCTCAACTTCCGTGGCCGCGAGATGGCCCACACCGAAGTGGGCTATGAAACCATCCGCCGGGCCATCGCCGACCTCGAACACATCGGGCACCCGGACAACGAGCCGAAGCTGGTCGGCCGCAACATCATCGTCATGATGTCCCCGCACCCGGCCAACAAGCGCAAGCGCAAGTATTCCACCCACGAGCCGGCTCCAGCGAAGGAGACCGAGGCCGCCAAAGCGCAGCAGCCCGCGGCAGGCGACCAGCCTGCCGAAGAGAAAGGCAACGCCGGGTAACCGTGCGTCGACGCGTTGCATCCCGCCTGTTCGGGGCCTTGTTGGCGTTGGCGGTCGCTGCCGTGCCTATCGCCCGGGCGGCGAGAGCCGATGCGCGTCCGCCCACCCGCCCGCAAGCGGCCGGCATCGCGGCCGATCCCGGGCTGCTGCCGCTCCCCGAACCGGTGAGCGTGCGTGCCTTTGCCGCCAACCTCGGCCTCGAGCCTGCCTGGAGCGAGGATCGCAGCCAGTTGCGGCTCACCAGCCGCTGGAGCCGCATCGAATTTCGCGCCGGCAGTCGGGAGATGGCCCTCAACGGCGTGCGCGCCTTTCTTGGGGAGCCAGCCGTGCCGGCGGATGACGACCTGCTCATCTCGCCGATCGATCGCGATCGGTTTCTCAATCCCATCCTTGCTCCGCAGCTCAACGAACCGCTCGCGCCCATCCGGCACATCGTCATCGATCCCGGCCATGGCGGCAGCGCCGACGGCACGCGCAACGATGCGCTGAAGCTTCTGGAAAAGCACCTTACCCTCAAGGTTTCCCTCTTGCTCGGGGACATGCTCGAGCAGCGGGGGTTCAAAGTCAGCTACACGCGCACCGAGGACATCGACCTCGATCTGGCGGCCCGCCCGGCCTTTGCCCGGGAAGTCGGTGCCGACCTCTTCCTGAGCATTCACTTCAACTCGGCCCGCGCCGACGTGCGGGGCATCGAGACCTACCTGCTTACCCGGCAGCATCAGCGCTCCACCGGCAACGACAAGCGCGAGCCCGACGACGCCGTCGCGTTGCCCGGCAACGCCTTCGATCCCTGGAACGCTCACCTCGGCTTCACCGTGCACCGGCAGATGGTCCGGGAACTCGAAGCCTTCGACCGCGGCCTCAAGCAGGCGCGATTCGCCGTGCTCAAAACCCTCGAGTGTCCGGGGCTGCTGCTCGAATGCGGCTACCTCAGCAATCCGGAGGAAGGAAAGCTCATCGGCACCGAGGCGCATCAGCGCCGCATCGCCACCGCCATCGCCAATGGCGTGGACATTTTCAACCAGACGCTCAAACGCCTCCAGGCCGTGCGCGAAGGGCGCACCGTGCGTTGAGCGTTCGGCGGGCGCCTCAGACGGGGCCGGGCCGCGGGCCCGCTGCTCGCCGCGCTGGGGCGGAGACAGGCCGCCGGCACGGGCGTCGATATGACGCGAGTCATGGCTGAAGCCTTGCCGAGGCCGTCACGACGCCCAAGGATCGGCCGGTCACACCCACCATGCGCACCCTACTCATCGTTGCCCTGGGCTCCGCCGTCGGCGGAGTCGGTCGTTACTGGGTCTCTGGGATGGTCGCCCAGCGGATCGGCGAAACCTTTCCGTGGGGCACTCTGGCCGTCAACGCCATCGGTTCGGCGCTGATCGGCGTGCTCGCCGGGTTTGGAGATTCCGAACGGATCGGGCTCTCGGCCGAGGCGCGCCAATTCCTGATGATCGGCATGATGGGAGGATTCACCACTTTCTCTTCCTTCAGCCTCCAGACGCTGCGCCTCATGCAGGATGCGGATTGGGGGCGGGCTTTCGGCAACATCGTGGGCAACCTCGCCCTCTGCCTCATCGCGGTCGCCGTCGGGTATCGGCTGGCGCGCATCGCCGGCTGAAAGGGCCGCTTCCCGGCACAGAGAGAAAGGAGACCGTCATCATGCACACGATCGAGAATGGAGTCCTGCTGCGAATCATCGTCGGTGAGAGCGACCGTCACGAAGGGCGACCGCTCTATGAAGCCATCGTGCTCAAGGCCCGCGAACTCGGCCTGGCCGGCGCGACGGTGACGCGGGCCGTCATGGGATTCGGCGCCAGCAGCCGCCTGCACACCGCCAAGATCCTTCGCCTCTCGGTCGATCTGCCCATGGTCATCGAGATCGTCGACCGCCGGGAAAACCTCGACCGGCTCCTGCCGTTCCTCGATGAGGCGGTGCACGGGGGACTTGTCACGCTCGAGGACGTGCGGGTCTTGCACTATCGCGGGAAAGAGCGCAGCCTCGACGCGTGACGATGCGGAGGCGCTCAAGGTGGTTGGTGTGGCTGGTGATCCTTGCCGCGGCCGCGGGCGGAATCGCCCGGGCCGGAGAGGCGGCCGACGAAGCAGCGCGCGTCGTTATCGTGGCGAATGCCACCTACGACGGTTCGGAGGCGCTCGCCCGGTATTACGCGCGGCGGCGCGGTATTCCGGAGGCAAACATCATTGCCCTGCCGATGCCGCGCTCGGAGACGATTTTCTGGCGCCAGTTTGTCGAAGACATCTACAACCCACTGCTGGCGCGCCTCATCGACGGCGGATGGATCGACGCCGTTCCCGGCGAGCTGCGGGATGACGCCGGGCGCATGCGGACGGCGCCGCTCGGCCACCGTATCAGCTACCTGGTGACAATGCGCGGCGTGCCGCTGCGCATCCGCCACGACGAGCGTCTCAGCGACGCACAAGCCCGCAAACTGGCGGAGCCCCTGCGCACCAATCAGGCCGCCGTCGACAGTGAGCTGGCGCTGCTGGCGAGGCCGGGCACGGTCAGCGTCAATGGTTTCTTTCCCAACCCCGGCTACCTGGGCCGCAACCTCGCCATTGCCGAACCGATCATCCGCGTCGCCCGCATCGACGGACCGACCGTGGCCGCGTGCCGCCGTCTGATCGATTCCGCGCTCGAGGGGGAGCGTCCTGGTATCGCGGGCCGGGCCTACATCGACCTCGGCGGGCCGCACGCCGAGGGCGAACAAGCCCTGCGAGCGGCGGCCGGCGTGTTGCGGCGCGCGTTCTTCGATGTCGAGGTCGATGAGGGGAAGGCGTTGTTCGCCGAGACCGATCGCTTCGATGCGCCGGCCTTTTACCTCGGGTGGTATGCGCCGCATCTGGCCGGGCCGATGGCGCGGCGCGGTTTTCGCTTCCCGCCGGGAGCGGTGGCCGTGCACATCCACAGTTTTTCCGCCGAGACACTGCGCGCGCCCGATCGGCGCTGGGTGGGGCCTTTCGTCGAGCGTGGCGCGGCGGCGTCGCTCGGAAACGTCTTCGAGCCCTACCTGGCGTTTTCGCACAATGTGGCGGCCTTCGTCGAGCAACTCAGCCGGGGGGAGGCGGCGGGGGAGGCGGCGTTTCGCGCCATGCCGGCATTGAGCTGGCAGGCGATCTTCGTCGGCGACCCGCTCTATCGGCCCTTTCGCGTTTCTCTGGACGAACAATTGGCAGCGGCGGAGGAGCGCCGGGACCAATGGGCGGCCGGCGTCATCCTGCGGGAGGCCAACCGTCGGGAGCAGAACGGCTCGCTCACCGAACTCGAGGCGTGGCTTGCCGGTCAGTATCGAAAACATCGCGATATGGCGGTGGCATTGCGGCTCGCCCGGGTGCGCCGCGAGCTCGGGCTGGCCGACGGAGTCGTGAGGGCGCTGACGATCTTTCGGCTCGCCCCGGAAGTGCGCGAGGAGGAGGCGGCGCTCTTCGCCGAGGCGGCGCGGCTGCTCGATGAGGCCGGCGATAGGCGTGGAGCGCTCAGCCTCTACGAGCGTCTTGTCGAAGAGGCCGGGCTCGGACCGGCGTGGGAGCGGTCCCTGCTGCCGGCGGCCATCGCCGCGGCGGAGTCGGGCGGGAGATCGTCGTTGGCGAAGCGGTGGCGGGCGCGCCTCGCGGCGCTCAAGGCGGCGGCGGAGTGAGCGGTGCCTTGTCCGGGGCGCTCCCGGCCGGACGGTGGCGCAGCGGCACGAGGATGCTGATCGCGAGCAGGCCGAGCAGCAGCAGGTTGCGAGCGAGCATCAGCGGATAGCTCGTCGAGAGCGCGCTGGCGTCGGCGCCGAAACAGCCGCAGGCGATATCGAGTCCGCGCAGCCAGGCCGAGAGAATCAGGCCGGAAAAGCCCAGCAGCATGACCGCGGCCCAGGCGTGGGCGCCGCGACGGCGCGGGCCGACGATCAGGGCGACACCGGTGACGATTTCCAGATAAGGGAGGAAGGCGGCGACCCAGTAGGCGAGAGGCTCGGGGATGACCCGGAAGTTCCAGATGTCGCGGATGAAGGCCGCCGGCTCGCGGGCCTTCATCCAGCCCGCGTAGATGAACACGCCGCCGAGGGCGAGGCGGGCGAGAAGGACGATGAGCCGCCGCGATGTCAGTTTGCCGCCAACCATGCTTCCCAGCCTCCGTGTAGAAAGTAGACGTCGTCGAGCCCGGCTTCGCGCAGGCGCCGGGCGATGGCCTCGCTGGTCGTGCAGCTCGCGGCGCTGCAAAAGACCACGATCGGTTTGTTCGGGCTCCAGGCGAGCAGGATCTCGCCAATGGCCTTGTCGAATTGATCGAAATCAAAGTGGCGGGCGCCGGGGATCGTTTGCCGGGCGAATTCTTCCGGTGAACGGGCGTCGATCCACAGAACTGAATCGCCCCAGTCGGCTACCGTTTCGAGCCTCACCTCGAGCGGCCGCAGGCCGGCCCGTTCCCGATCCGCGAGCTGCGGATGCACGAAAATGGCGACCGCGGCCGGGACGATCGCCCCGACGAGAAGGAAGAGCATTTCCCGGAGCGTGCTCATGCCGGTGTCCCGGAGACAGACAGGGCGAGTCGGCCACCCGAACGCGAAGGGCTCACACGCGCATCGCATGGCATTGGGACACGGGATGGAGCGGCTTCAGGCAAGGGCGGGACGGGGTGTGGCGGCGGGCCGTGGCGTCAGCGTATCAGAGCGTAGACAGTGATGACGCGTGGATGGGTTTCGGGGAAATTGGTGCGAACCACGATCGGCGCCTGCAGCGACCGGCGCGTGTCCTTCGGGGTGATGTGCAGGGTGAAGGTCCCGGCAGCACCGGCCGGCTCGAGCCGGACGCTCACGCGATCGTCCGTGGATTCAACGCCGGCGATCGTCGCCGTTTCCGGATCGTGCGCGGTGAGGGTTATGGTCTTTTCCGTCGGTTGCTCGCCCTGCCGCCAGATCACGAAGTAGCGGTCGACGGAGAAGAGCAGGGGGATTTCCACTTCGAGGGTGAGCCGGTAGGGCGCATCGCGGTCTTCGTCGGTTTCGACGTAGATGGTCTTTGTCTGGCGGCCGGTCCGGCCGCCGAAGGTGAATACGGCCCGGATTTCGCCGGATTCGCCCGGCGCATAAGTGTCCCGCTCAAGGGTCGGCACCGTGCAGCCGCAGCTCGAGCGTATGTGTTTGATCGTGACGGGTTGGTCGCCGTTGTTGGTGAAGGCGAACACCGCTGTCGCGGATTCATCGGCCGGTGCCGCCTTGATCCGGATGTGCTGCTGTTTCCACTCGAGTCCAGAGGCGGAGGCGGCGGCGAGGAAGCCCGCCACCGCACAGGCAAGGAGCCGGGCTTTGTGGAACCACGTGTGCATCTCCGGCAAAAGCGGGCGGGCCGGCGCGCGGAGAGCGACGCCGGGTGCGAAACGTCAGATCGATTCGACGATCTTGTCGGCGAGGCCGTATTCGATCGCCTCTTTCGCGGTCATGTAGAAGTCGCGGTCGGTATCCTTGACGATCCGCTCGAGCGGCTGGCCGCTGGCTTCGGCGAGGATGCCGTTGAGCTCGTCGCGGAGCCGCTCCATCTCGCGGGCCTGGATGTTGATGTCGGCGGCGGGGCCGACCATCCGGCCGGTGATGAGGGGCTGGTGAATGAGGACGCGGGCGTGCGGGTAGATGAGGCGGTTGCCTTTGAGCGCGCCGCAGAGCAGGATCGATCCCATGCTGGCGGCCATGCCGGTGACGACGACGGTGATCGGCGAGGAGATCAGCTTCATCGTGTCGTAGATGGCCATCCCCGAGGTGATCGAGCCGCCCGGCGTGTCGATGTAGAAAGTGATCGGTTTGCCGGGATCGACGGCTTCGAGGTAGAGGAATTTTTCGACGAGATCCTCGGCGGATTCGGAGCTGACCTCACCCCAGAGGAACACTTTTCGCTGTTCGAGAAACTTGCGCTGCATCAGCGCCTTCACACCCATCGGCGTGCTCGGGGCGCTTTCGGATTCATCGGCCATCATGCGGATTCGAGCGTTGTTCATGTGAGCAGTAAAGAGGACGCGCATTTCCCGCTCGCGCAAGAGCCGAATGCCGACGGCGACAGCGGCGTGCTGGACGGTTGACCGTTCCCGAGGGGCGCCGCGGCGGGCGAGGCGGGAAAAGGAACGCCGGGGCGGCACGATGCCTGCCCCGGCGTCCGTTTACCCAACCTGAAAGCGTCTTTGGAATTTCGAAACCTGTCCGGGGGCGATGCCTCAGTCGGCGGCCCTGGGCGTCTGCAGCAGCCGGTATTTCCAGCTCTGGAGTTTCAGCGACCAGTTGGCGTCGAGGGAGAGGGTCTCGCCGGTGAAGACATCGGTCCACTCGCCGCGCAGCAGCTCGGAACCGAGGCTCACGGCGGTGTCGGTGGCGGTGAGATTGCCGATGAAGAGCACTCTGGGGCCTTCGGGGGTGCCGCGGAGCAGGGCGTAGATCGCCTCGTTGGCTGTGGTGGCGAGCCGGTGTGCCGGGGCTCCCGTGCGAAGAGCCGGGTGCGTCTTTTTCAGGTCGATGAGGGTGCGGTAGACCTCGAAGAGCCGGTGGTCGCGCCAGGGGATGGGATCGCGCTCGAAGAATTCGAGGCGTTTCTCGAGGCCGGCCTCCTGGCCATTGTAGACGAGTGGAATACCATCGAGCACGAAGGTGAGCGCCGCGAAAACCTCCGCGCCGCCGCCGAGACGCTCGAAGACGGTGCCGTTCCAGGTGTTTTCGTCGTGATTGGATGTGAGGTAGAGGAAGTCCGACCCGGCGGGGAAACGAAGCCGTTGGCGGGCGAGAATGTCGTCGATGTGCGAGGCCGGGGCGCGCCCCTGGGCGATGGCGTTGAAGCCATGCATCATTTCCCACCCGTAGGCGGCGTGAAAGGCGTGAAGCTGGTGGTCGGGCTCTTCGGCCTCGGCGAGCAGAAAGAGGTCGGGACGGGTTTCGCGCAGGGCGGCGGCGAGCGCGTTCCAGAAGGGGGTGGGGACGCCCCGGGCGAAGTCGCAGCGAAACCCGTCGATGCCGAATTCGGTGACCCAGTAGCGCATGGCTTCGATCTGAAACTGGAGCACGCCCGGATGGTCGAAGTTGAGCTGGATGACGTCGGTCCAGTCGGTGCCGGTCGGCGGCGTGAAGTTGCCGTCGGCGTCGCGAACGTAGTATTCCGGGTGGGTTCGGGTGTAGGGATGGTCCCAGGCCGTGTGGTTGCCGACCCAGTCGAGGATGACGCGCATGCCGCGGGCATGGGCGGCATCGACGAGCGAGCGGAGATCCTCCTCGGTGCCGAACTCGGGGTTGACGGCCCGATAGTCGGCGACGGAGTAGTAGCTGCCGAGCGTGCCCTTGCGGTTGACCTTTCCGATCGGATGGATCGGCATGAACCAGAGCACGCCGGCGCCGAGGCGTTCGAGCCGGTCGAGATCGGCTTCGACGGCGGAGAACGTTCCAGCTTTTGAATACTGGCGGACGTTGACTTCGTAGATCGTCTGGTTGCGCATCCACTCGGGAAGTTCGGTGGAAGGCTGGTTCCAGAGGAGCGGCTCGCCGGAGACGCTGCCCGCGAAAAGCAGGTGCGCGGCGGCGGCGAAGGCCAGAAGGGGAAGGCGGAGGTGTTTGCGCATGGGCATGTGAGGGTTTTTCAGGGTTTGGGAAAAAGACTGTGTGGCGAGAGGCGGCGCATGGCGCGGCTGCAGAGGTGGAGATTTCCGCAAAGTCTCGGAAATTTCCTGGACGCGTTCCGCCGGGGCGTGGTGATCGCCGGGACAGGGCTTTCGGGGAAGCGACGGAGCAGCGGCGAAGCGGGCTGCCGTCTCCCGGGTGGGGCATAAGCAATCGTTCGGACTGGATAAGTTTCCTGCGATTTCGCCTGACGAGGCGGGCGGTTGATTGCGGCCACCCCGATGGCGCGTTATTGTAGACAGAAACAACGCCAGAGGCGGCCGCGGCGGGGCAGGCGCGGTCCGCATCCGCTTCAGAAAGGAGGAACGATGAAGGCAAAAAAGTATGACGTTCTCGTGGCGGGAGCGGGGCCGGTGGGTTTGACGACGGCGCTGGCCCTCAGGCACCGGGGGCTCTCTCCGCTGGTGGTCGAGGAAAAGCCGCGGGGCGCGACGCACAGCTACGCTCTGGCGCTGCACCCGCGGGTATTGCACCTCTTTGCCGAGATCGGCGTGCTGCAGCCTATCATCGACCGGGCGCTGCTGGTGCGGCGGGTCAGCCTGTATGCCGGCGACGCGCGGATCGCGACGCAGACCGTGGCTGCCGGGGACGACGCGCATCCCTACGTGGCGGTGATCGGGCAGGATGTGCTCGAGGCGATCCTCGTCGAAGCCCTCGAGGCTCGTGGTGTGGAGGTGCGTTGGAATCATCGGCTGGCGCGTTTCGAGCAGGATGCCGAGCAGGTGTTCGCGACCGTCGCCGAACTCGAGGAGCGGATTTTCGGGTATGCCGCGGCGCGGTTCGACTGGGATGTGAAGGATGAGTATCCAGTGCAGGCTGCGTTCCTCGTTGGTGCCGACGGGCATCGCTCGCTGGTGCGGCGACAGCTCGAGATCGGTTTTCCCGAGGTCGGTCCGGCGGAGCACTTCGCGGTGTTTGAATTTGAGACCACGAAGGAGATCGAACACGAGATGGCCATCGTTCTTCACGACGAGGGCCTGGGCGTCTTGTGGCCGCTGCCGGAGGGACGCGCGCGCTGGAGCTACCGCGTCGATCCGGAGCGCTGTCCGCAGGCGAATCGGGAGAAGGATCACGAGCCGGTTCAGCTTGTCGGTTCCGGTGCGTTTCCGGCGCTCGATCCGGCGTTTCTCGAACACCTGTTGAAGACGCGGGCCCCCTGGTTCCCTCCGGCCATCGGACATCTCTATTGGCGGATGCTCGTGCGCTTCGAGCGGCGCCTGGCGGAGCGTTTCGGGACCGGAAGGATCTGGCTGGCCGGGGATGCCGCGCACATCACGGCCCCCGGAGGTATCCAGGGCATGAATATTGGACTGGTCGAAGCGGTCGATCTGGCCGGGGCCATGCTCGGCGATCTCGAGTCGGGGCGCGTGGACAAGGTGCTCGGATACGGCGAGCGGGCTCGGTCGGTGTGGACGCAGCTCTTCGCCCTGACCGAAGCGGTCGAGGCGGAGGCGTCGGCGCCCGCCGCGATCGCGGCCCACCGCCAGGCAATCGTGCTGTCATTGCCGGCTTCGGGGAACGATCTCACCGACCTCGCCGGCCGATTGGGCCTGCGGGTGCCGATTGCCGCAGGCGGCTGACGTGCCCGGGGCGGGCGTCAGGCGGTGCAGCCGACGGCCTGGGGGGGGGATGCAGGCCGCGGGCTGGTCCAGCGGGCCGGACCGGGTGAGGCGGGAGTGTTTCCGGCCGGGTCGGGATGGGGAGCGGCTGTCGCGCTGTCCTCGGGGGCCGACTTCGGCCGGTCGATGGAGGCTTCAAGGGAACTGGAGAGCTGGTGCAGCTCGGAAACCTGCCGGGAGATGTCATCGATCGCCGCGCCCTGCTCCTGCAGCGAGTTCACCACGATGGCAGCCGATTGGGCGATGGTGCTCACCGTTTCGGCCATGCCGGCGATGATCTGCGCGACGGTCTCGGAGGCGGCGACAACCTCCCGCACCTGGTTTTCGATGCGCGATGTGGCGGCGGCGGTTTCTTTCGAGAGTTCCTTCACCTCGCCGGCGACGACGGCAAAGCCCTTGCCGGCCTCGCCGGCGCGAGCGGCCTCGATGGTGGCGTTGAGCGCGAGGAGCTTGGTCTGGTCGGCGATCTGATTGATCAGGTCGACGATGGAAGAGATCTGGCGGGTGGCCTGAGCCATGGCGGTCACTGCCTCGCGGGCCTTCTGCGATTCTGCCTCGGCATGTTGGCTGCCCTCGGCGGATTCCCGCGTCCGCCGGGCGATCTCGTCGGTTGTCGCGGAAAGTTCGTGACAGGCGGCGGAGACCGTCTGGGAAGCGTTGGCGAGTGTGGCCGCCAGCTGGCGGCATTTGCTCTGGTTCTTCCGGTTGGTGTCGTGAAAGTCCTTCATCTTCGCCGCGGCGCGGTTGATCGTCCGGGCCGCGTGCCGGTAGGCGCCATGCATGCCGCGGGTGAGGACCGGGCGGTGGAACTGTTCGGCCGCGGCGTGATCCATCGCCGCCGCCGATTCGCGAACGTAGGCGTCGATGTGATCGAGCAGGTTGTTCACCGCTTCGGAGAGGCGGGCGAATCGGGGGTCTTCCGGGAGGGGCACGATCCTGACCTCGAGGTCGCCGATGGCGGCCCGCTCACAGACCCCGATGATCTCGTCAAGGATATGATGGGTGCGATGGATCTGTTTCATGAGACGGCGGCGAGCAGGGTGGTTTCGTGGGAGAGCTGAAAGACGTATTCGCTGTAGGTCATGCCGGCATCATCGAGGATCTGTTGCAGGCGGGCGGCGGCCGCCTGTATGCCTGCGGCGCGGCTGGCATGGGCGCGTTCGATCGAGCGCAGTTCGCGGTAGAGTGTCTGGACTTTGGGCAGGGCGTCGGCGTGGGGGACGCGGCGGTTGGAGTGAAAGCCGACGATCGTACCGTCGGGACCGAAGCTCGGCGTCATGTGGGCGAAGACCCAGTAGTGGTCGCCGTTTTTGCAGAGGTTGACGACGTAGGCGAAGATTTCGCG
>RFJS01000054.1 GCA_003694825.1 Verrucomicrobiota bacterium
GGAGAAGATTTCGCCCATGCAGTGCTCGTCGGCTGTCAGCTCGGTGTTCCAGGAGATGTTGTAGGGTTCGTCCTCGGGATTGTTGCGCAGAAAAGAGGGTGCGCGGCAGTGGCCGGGATACTTTCCGGTGAGTAGGGAGAAGCGGCTGGGCGTGCACATGGACGAGACGCAGAAGGCTTCGTCAAAGCGGGTGCCTTCGGCGGCGAGGCGGTCGATGGCCGGTGTTTTGTGCGTGCCGCCATAGGCGCCGATGTGCTCGGGAGGCATGTCGTCGGCAAAGATGATGACGAAGTTCGGCGGACGCCCGGCGGTGTCTACGGCGTGGCCGATGCTGGCGACGGCGCCGATGGCGGCGATCAGCGCGGCGAGAAGATGGAGTGGCGGGGTGGTGAGACGTTTCATGGGTAAGCCTGGAGAAGGGGTGGTTTCCACGTGGCGGGCCGGTCCGGTCACGGCAGGAGCGCCGACGGGAGTGGCGGTCCCGGCGTGGACCGAAAGCATGTTGTCGGGGGAGTCTCCGCCGCGAGGCCGGCGCGGGTTGTCTCGTTAGAGCGCTTCGGAAAAGCCCGACGCCTGTCGCGCGGGGGGGGGCGCCGGTGGGCAGGGACCGCCCCCCGCGGCCGCGGTTTGATGATTGTCAGCCGGGAGACGGTGGGGCTTTTATGGCAAAATGAATCGCCGTGAGTTTCTCCTGGGGGGCGCCGCGCTCGGCGCCGGGTTGGCATTGGGAAGGAAGGTCAGCGCGGCTGCCTCGACGGCGGCCAACAGCCGAATCAACGTCGCGGTGGTCGGTCTCAACGGGCTCGGCAGCAGCACGCATCTGCCGAGTCTCATCGGATCGGATGAGTGCCAGGTGGTGGCATTGTGCGATGTCGACAGCAAGGTGCTCGCCCGCGCGCTCGAGGCGGCCAACAAGGCCTACGCCGAGAAAAACGGAACGTCTTCGCACCAGGGGATCAGCACCCACGGCGACTATCGCGAGCTGCTCGCGCGCGATGGTATCGACGCGCTGCTCATCGCCACGCCGGACCACTGGCACGTGCCCATGACCAGGGCTGCGGTCATGGCGGGCAAGGATGTGTATGTCGAAAAGCCGCTCTCGCTCTTTGTGCAGGAGGGGCGGGAGCTGGCGGACATCGTGCATCGGCACAAAGGCATCGTCCAGGTCGGCAGCCAGCAGCGCTCGGGACTGCGCTTTCTCATCGCGCAGGATCTCGTGCGCAGCGGCGCGCTTGGCGAGATCCGGCACATCGACGTGGGCATCCCCACCCGCGGCGGCAGCGCCGAGCCGTGGAAGGCGGAGCCCGTGCCTCCGGAACTCAACTACGACATGTGGCTGGGGCCGGTGCCCTGGCTCGACTACGACTCGCGGCGGGTGCACGACAATTTCCGGTTCGTGCCGGAGTTCTCCGGCGGCGACATCACCAACTGGGGAGCGCATTATCTCGATACGGCCCAGATGCTTCTGGGCACAGACGACACGGGGCCCGTGGCGGTCCGGGGCAGCGGCCAGCGCAACCCCGCCGGCGCGGTGCACACCTGCTTTTTCGATATCGAGGTCGACTTCCGCTACGCCAATGGGGTCACCATGCGGCTGTTTTCGGGCGAGGGTGGTGTCCACGTCACGGGGACGAAGGGTTCGTTGTATGTGAACCGGGGGACACTCCGCACGACGCCGGAGGACATTCTGCGGAACCGGTCGCGCGAGGTCGATGCGCGCCTGCGTGAGGAGGGGGGGCACCGGGAGAACTGGTTTGCCTGCATCCGTTCGCGCCGGGCCGAGGATTTGCGCGCGCCGGTCGAGATCGGCCATCGTTCTGCGACCATCTGCCACCTGGCCAACATCGCGATCGAGCTGGGCCGTCCCCTACAGTGGGATCCGGCGCGGGAGATCTTCGTGGCGGACGCGCACGCCAACGCCCTGCTCAATCGACCGGTGCGTCCCGAGTGGGCGGTTTAGACGGTCGGCCGACACCGGGCTTTCTGCCGCATGGCCGGCGGTGCCGCGGTGCCGCCGGCGCTGACGGGTGGTGATGTTACGGACAATCACCCGATCGTGTGAGGTCGTTTGCACGATTCGCGGGTGACGATCGCGGGCGCGGCGCCCATCATGGCATCCGCCATGCCGCAGCAGACGATTCTCTTTCTCATCGATACCCAGGGCGCCAACTGTGTCGGCGCTTATGCGGGCAACCCGGCTCTCGGGACGCCGAACATCGACCGCCTCGCCGCGCAGGGGGTGCGCTTCGAGAAGGCCTATACCTGCTCTCCGGTCTGCGGGCCGGCGCGGTCGGCCATCATGACGGGACTCTACCCGCACTCGAACGGCGTTCTGGCCAACGACATGGCGCCGCATCTCGACATCCCCACTATCGGGCAGCGCCTGACCCGGGCCGGCATCAAGACCGGATATGTGGGCAAGTGGCATCTCGACGGCTCGGACTATTTCGGCGACGGCCGCTGCCCTCCGGGATGGGATCCGGAATACTGGTTTGACGGGAGAAACTATCTCGAGTCGCTCCCGAACGACGAGGCCCGTGATCTCTCCCGGCGCATGCTCGGTCCCGAGAAGGTGCGCAAATACAACATCACCGCCGAGTTCACCCACGCGCATCGCATCGCCGACCGCGCCCGGCGCTTCATCGAGGAGCATCGCGACGAGGATTTCTTCCTCGTCGTGTCGATCGATGAGCCGCACCACCCCTGCATCGCGCCGGAGCCGTTCGTCAGCTCATTTCAGGACTTCGAGCTGCCCATCGGTCCGGCGGCCGACGACGACCTCGCCGCCAAGCCGCGCTCGCAGCGCGAATGGGCCCACCACGTGCGGCATGTATCGAAAAACCTGAGGCGGAGAGACGGCAACGTCTTCTTTCACAATCCCGCCTACTTTGCCTGCAACAGCTTCAGCGACTACGAAGTCGGGCGGGTCCTCGAACTCATCGATGCCGCCATCCCCGAGGCCATGGTCATCTACACCGCCGACCACGGGGACATGTTCATGGCGCATCGGCTCATGGGCAAGGGGCCGGTGGTTTACGAGGAAGTGGCGCGGATCCCCTTCATCGTGCGCAAGCCGGGGCTGACGCCGGCCGGGACGGTCTCGTATGGCCCGGTTTCGCATATCGATATCGTACCCACCGTTCTCGAACACCATGGCTTGCGGGTGCCGCAGCTCATCCAGGGACGCTCGTTGCTCGAGCAATGCGCGAATCCCGAGGCGCGCGTCAACGACCTCGTCTTCCTCGAGTTCAACCGCTTCGAGGTGGATCACGATGGTTTCGGCGCCTTCTCGCCGATCCGGGCCGTCACCGACGGCCGGCACAAGCTCGCCATCAACCTCCTCGATACCGACGAACTCTATGACCTCGAGGCGGATCCCACCGAGGTGAGGAATTTTATCGACGATCCGGCCTGCGCGGCGATTCGCGACCGCCTCCACGACGCCATCCTCGAGTGGCAGGGCCACACGCGCGATGTCATGCGTGGACCGGTCTGGGGACGGCGCGCCTGGCGCGATCTCGGTGGATCGAGCTGGGGCGGGCCGACCCGGCCCCGGCCGTTCGACGAGGAGTTTTTCCCGAAAACCCTGCTCTATGAGACGGGGCGGGAGATCGATCGCCTCGTTTACGACAAGGATTGAGCTGCGACCGCCGCGGTTGAATCCGCGGTGCGGCCGGCGGCGGGCGCCGGTCGGGGGAAGGCACCGCGCTTGGGGCTCGGCTTCCCGGCGCGGAGGGACATCCTGTGCGTTCACGATCCGTCCCGACGCCTGACCATGAAACCGACCGACATCCGTCCTGTTGCCGCCGCCCTTCACTTGCTGCCCGTGCATACCCGCGTGCCGCTGAAGGTCGGGGCCGAAGTGCTCACCTCGGTCACCTGCGCGCGCGTGCGCCTGCGGGTGCGGGCGCGCGACGGCCGCGAGGCGGAGGGCTGGGGAGAAACGCCGCTGAGCGTGCAATGGGTCTGGCCCTCGCCGCTGCCCTATCGCGAGCGGCTCGATGCGCTTATCAGCTTCTGCCACGACCTCACGGGCCGATGGGCCCGCTTTGATCGGGAGGGATCGGCGCTGGA
>RFJS01000401.1 GCA_003694825.1 Verrucomicrobiota bacterium
GGCGGCGCGAGGGCCGCGGTTGGACGGCTCACGCCTCGCGTCGCGGTGGCGCTCCGCTCAGCTCCGGTAGTCGGCGTTTTCGCTGACGTATTCGTGGGTGAGGTCGGCGCCGATGACCGTGGCCTTCGCCGTCCCGCTGCCGACCGTGATGCCCACCTCGACGCAGCGTTCGTGGGGAGGAAAGTCGATGGGGGGGGAGAAGATGCCGCCCTGCGGCTCCGCACTGGCATAGAGCTGGGCATCGAGCAGATGCGCCTGCAGTCGGCTCTCTTTCCGGGGGTCGATCGCGAAGACCCCGTTTTCGAAAATCGTCTCGCCACCGATGCTCAGGCGCATCCGCGAAACATCGACGGTGGAGCCGGTGGCGCCGAGGAATTTGCCGATCGCCTGAACGAGCCGGCCGACATTGGGATCGTTGCCGGCGACCGCGCACTTGAACAGCGGCGCATTCACCACCGCCTTGCCCAGGGCGTGGGCGAACGCTTCGTCGGGCGCCTCATCGACGCGGACCCGAATCACGTGGCGGACGCCCTCGCCGTTGCGCACCACATCCTCGGCGAGATCGGCGCAGACGGTGCCGAGGGCTTGTTCGAAGGCGTCGAGATCGTGGCACGGCACGCGGCCCGAGGCCGCGATGGCGACCGTGTCCGAGGTGCTGGTGTCGCTGTCCACGCTGATGCGGTTGAAGGTCCGGGCCACCACCCGTGCCAGGCATGCGCGAAGGTCCGTGCGCGGGATGCGCAGATCGGTGAGCAGAAACGCGAGCATCGTGGCCATGTTCGGTTCGATCATGCCCGCTCCCTTGGCGATGCCGACGATGCTGCCGTCGCCGACAGTGGCCCGGCGCACCTTCGGGTAGAGGTCCGTCGTCATGATGCCCTCGGCGGCGGGCAGGGCCGAACCGGCCGAGAGGGCGCCGACCGCGGCCGGCAGGGCGGCGAGCATGGCCTGTTGCGGGAGTTTCCAGCCGATCACGCCGGTGGAGCTGGGCAGCACTTCCTCGGGCGACAGGCCCAGCAGCCGGGCCGTCTCCGCGCAAACCGTCTCCGCCGCCTCGATACCGCCGGGCGCGCAGACATTGGAGATCTTGTTGTTGATGATGAATGCACCGAGGCGGGCCCCTGCGAGGCGCCGGCGGCCGATCAGCACCGGGGCTCCCGGAAAGGCGTTGCGGGTGAAGACCGCGGCAAAGGCATCCGTCGGCGCGTCGAGCGCGATGAGCGTGAGCGTCATGCGGGCCGGCATGGCGACTTCCTCCGGAGTGAAATCAAACGTTGTCGTGCCGACCCGGAAGCCTCGGGGCAGGGGAGCCTGGGTTTGCAGCCAGGCGCGGTGTTCCGCGGTGGAGGAGAATACAAGCTCGGTGGAAGCCACAGGCCAGAGGTGGCGTGCCGGGCTGCACGTGTGAAGCCGAATCTTTGGGCGCCGCGGGCAGATACGGGTTTACGTTGCCCCGGAAAAAGCGCAAAACGACCGTTTCCTCGATTCCTATTCGCTGATGGAAACGGGCCGATCCGGTCCCAGGGGGGATCCGCAATGATTTCAGAACTCATAGCCAAAGCTCAGGTCCTTCTGGAAGCCCTGCCCTACCTGCAGAGCTTTCGCGGCAGCACGTTTGTCATCAAATACGGTGGCAGCTTCATGGACGATCCGGATCCGGTGTTGCGCGCGCGGGTGGCGGGCGACATCGCTTTCCTCGCCGCGGTCGGCATCCATGCCGTCGTCGTGCATGGCGGGGGCAAGGCGATCACGAGGGCGATGCAGGAGGCCGGCCTCGAGGCGAAGTTCGTCAACGGCCTGCGCGTCACCGACGAGGCGACGGTCGAGGTTGTCCGCCGCACGCTCAACGAACAGGTCAACCGCGATGTCTGCGAAATGATCGCCGAACATCGTGGAAAGCCCCGGTCCATGCCCGGTGAGCAGGTGCTGCTCTGCCGCAAGGTCGAAAAGGACGACAAGGGCAACCCGATCGACCTCGGCTACGTCGGCGACGTCACCGAGGTGAAGGTCAAGCTCATCAAAAAGGCGCTCGCCGAGGGCTTTACGCCGGTGATCTCGCCGGTCGCGCTGGGCTATGACGGCAAGCCCTACAACGTAAACGCCGACGTCGCCGCCTCGCGCGTGGCCGCCGCCCTGCGGGCCCGCCGCCTTGTCTACCTCAGCGATGTCCCCGGCCTGCTCGAAAACCCCGAGGATCCGGCCACGCTCATCTCGAGCGTGCGCGAAAGCGAGATCGCCGGGCTCAAGGCCCGCGGTGTGATCAGCAAGGGCATGCTGCCCAAGATCGACAGCGCCCTGCGCGCGCTGCGGGAAGGCGTCCATCGCGTGCACTTCATCGACGGACGCATGCCCCACAGCCTCCTGCTGGAGATTTTCACGGACAAGGGCATCGGCACGGAAATCGTGCATGGCTGACGCGGCTCCGGCCGTTTTCCGCTCTCGCCCGCCACATGTTTCGCGGCTTTCAGACGCGCCCTCAGACACCCGAAAGCATGAATCCACAGAACGCTTCCCCCTCCTCGCCGGCCGGTCAGGCCACAACGGCCGACCTCTATGATCAGTATGTCCTGGGCAACTACGCCCGGGCGCCGATCACGCTCGTCTGCGGGCGGGGCACGCGCGTGTGGGACGACGAGGGGAAAGCCTACCTGGATTTCACCTCGGGGATTGCGGTCTGCGCGTTGGGACACTGCCACCCGCGCTGGGTGGAGGCGGTGCAGCGGCAGGCGGCGGAGCTCGTGCATGTATCCAATCTCTTCCGCAACCCCAACCAGGGAGAACTCGCCCGCAGACTCGTCAAGAAGGCCGGGCCCGGCCGCGCCTTCTTCTGCAACAGCGGCACCGAGGCCAACGAGGCCCTCATCAAGCTGGCCCGCCTGCACGGCCGCGAGCTGTCGGGCGGCCGGGAGGGCGTGCGCTACAAGATCGTCTGCGCGCGACAGGCCTTTCATGGCCGGACCTTCGGTGGCATGAGCGCCACGCCGCAGGAGAAGATCCAGGGAGGGTTCCGGCCGCTCGTGCCGGGGTTCGAGTTCGGCGAACTCAACGATCTCGCCGGCTTCGAGAAGCTCGTCGACGACGAGACGGCCGCCGTATTCATCGAGACGATACAGGGCGAGGGGGGCATTCGCCCGTGCACCGGTGAGTTCCTGCAGGGGCTGCGCAAGCTCTGCTCCGAGCGGGGCGCCCTGCTCATGCTCGATGAGGTGCAGTGCGGGATCGGGCGCACCGGCCGTTTCTATGCCTACGAGCATCACGGCGTCGTGCCCGATGCCATCGGCATGGCCAAGGGGCTTGGCGGCGGATTCCCGATCGGTGCGATCTGGGTGCGGGAGCCGTATGCGGGGCTGTTCAAGCCGGGATCGCACGGCACCACCTTCGGCGGGACGCCACTGGCATGCGCGGCCGCGCTGGCGACGCTCGATGTCATCGAGTCCGAGAACCTCCTCGAACATGTATCCGCGGAGTCGGTGCGGCTGTTTGCCGCGCTCGAGTCGGTGCGCGCGGAATTCCCGGAAAAGGTGCGGGCGGTGCGTGGTCTGGGGTTCATGGTGGGGATCGAGCTCGCGGTCGAGCCGCCGCCGGTCATTGCGGCCCTGCGGGAGGCCGGCCTGCTTTGTCCGGCCGCAGGCGGGAACGTCGTGCGCATGCTTCCGCCGCTCAACGCCACCCGCGAGGAAATCGACGAAGCGGTGGCCATCTTTCGCCGGGTGATCGCGGCGCTCTGAGCCTGTCGCGCGCGGAGGCGCGGTCCGCAAGGCGCCCGGTTCTCGCACCGGGGGGCCGCGGCATTGGCGGCCGGGCCTCACCGGGCGGAATTTTCTGGCATTGCCGGGAGCGTGCCTTTACTTCTGCCGGTTTTTTCCCCAATGAAGCACTTTCTCAAGGAGACGGACTTTAGTGCACGGGAGGCCGCGCAGATCTTTGAACTCGCGCGCACGTTCAAGGCGGAGCGGGGCAGGAAACGGCACGACAACCTCGCCAACCAGAGCTGGGCGCTGATTTTTTCCAAGTCGTCCACCCGCACGCGCGTCTCCTTCGAGGTCGGCATCCACGAGCTGGGCGGCCACGCCCTCTTCCTCAACCGCAACGACATCCAGCTCGGTCGCGGGGAGAGCATCGCCGACAGCGCCCGAGTCCTGTCGCGTTTCGTCCACGGCCTCGTGGTGCGCACCTACGCGCACAGTGATATTGAGGAGCTGGCCCGCTGGGGCACGATTCCGGTGATCAACGCCCTCACCGACTTTCTGCACCCCTGCCAGATCTACACCGACGCCTTTACCGCCGCGGAGCGGTGGGCCGGCCCCGACGGAAACCTCTTCGAATCGCTGCGCGGCCGGAAAGTCGCCTTCCTCGGTGACACCTGCTTCAACATGGCCAATTCGTGGATCCTCGGCTCCGCGCTCTTCGGCATGAAACTCGCGCTCGCCGGTCCGGAGACGCACGCTCCGCGCGACGAGATCAAGCGGCTCCTCGCCGAGGAAGGGCTGGAGGCCGACTACTTCTTCACGACCGATGCCGAGGAGGCCGTGCGTGATGCCGACATCGTCTATACCGATGTCTGGGCGAGCATGGGGCAGGAAGACGAAGCGGCGGCCCGCCGGGCCGAGATGGCGCCCTACGCCGTGACGGCGGAGCTGTTCGCGAAGGCGAAACCGGACGCCTTTTTCATGCAC
>RFJS01000402.1 GCA_003694825.1 Verrucomicrobiota bacterium
CGATATCTACCATATGCAGATCATGGAGGGCGATCTGATCGACCGCATCCGGCGCTATCATCCCTATATCGGGCACTATCACACGGGCGGGGTTCCGGGACGGCACGAGATCGATGAGAGCCAGGAGATCAATTACCCGGCGGTGATGCGGGCGATTGTGGAGACGGGGTTCAGGGGCTTCGTTGCACAGGAGTTCATCCCGGCTCGCGAGGACGTGATCGCGTCGCTGCGCCAGGGGGTGGAGATTTGCGATGTGTGACTTCGTCGCCGTAAAGTGGTGACGACTCGGCCGGGTGTCGCGTCGCCGACGCCGGGCGGCCTTGATGGTTTCAAAACGGTGCCTCGGGCCGTGCAGAGACGGTGAGTGCCGGGGTGCGGGCCGGTCTCGTCCGGCCGCCGGGCGGGCATTGATGGCATGCTTCGCTCCGGCGCCAGAGGCCTGCCGCTTTCCGGCTGGTGGCATGGCCGGGGCGGCTGCGCCGCGCCGCGCCTGGTGTTCCGGGGGTGTAGTTGTCGATTCGCGACGAATAGGGCGGTGGGGCGCAAAGGCGGATGCGCGGGTGGAGTGGGGATGCGATGGCAGTGGGCGGCTGGCCGGCGGGCGGGGCGTGCGGCCGTTTCTGGTGGGCGGCTGGCCCGTTTCAAACGTTGAGTTCGTCGGATGTTATTCTATGAATGCGCGTGTGAACGATCGACCGGGCAGCAGCCGCGTGACCATGAAGATGATCGCGGATCGGGCAGGTGTTTCTGTTTCGGCCGTCTCGCTGGCGTTGCGCAATGATCCGCAGATCGCGGCTGGCACGCGCGAGCGCATCCAGCGGATCGCTCGAGAGATGGGCTATGTGCAGAATCCGGTTCTCGGGCAGTTGATGAGCGAGCTGCGCGCCGGTCGAGTCGATGGTCCGCGGCGGACGATCGGCCTGCTCAACGCGCACCCGCATCGGCCTCGCCTCGTCGAACATGTGTCGCTGCCGTTTGTCGGGGATGGATGCCGGCGGCGGGCCGAGGCGGCGGGCTATCGTTGCGAGGAGTTCTGGCTGCACGAACCGGGGCTCGATGCGCCGGCGTTGAACCATCGGCTTGCCGAGAAGGGGATTCGTGGGGTGATCGTTGTCGGGGCGCGCGGGGATGAGGCGGTGTTTGAGCGGTTTGCCACGACGTGGGCGGCGCATGCGTGTGTCGTCGTCGGGTTTCGGCCGGCGCGGGTCGAGTTGTCGAGCTGCGGGCCGGACTGGTTCCACTTGGTGCGCGAGGCCGTGCGGCGCGTGGTCGATCTCGGCTATCGGCGTCCGGGGCTCGTCGTCGATGAGCGATTGGCCCGGGCCGCGGACGGACGGCTGTTGGCTGGATTGTGGGCCGGTCTTGAAGCGGTGCCGGGTGCGCATCGTGTCGAGCCCTGGCAGGCGGTGGAAGCCGCGCGCAAGGATCAGAACCTCTTCGCGCTGTGGCTGCAGCGGGAATGTCCCGATGTCATTCTCACGCCGCACCGGCGGGAGGTGGAGCAGTGGCTGACCGATCTGGGCAGGCGCATTCCAGACGATATCGGTGTCGTCGTGCTCGATCGGCAGCGCAACGCCGAGGGATGGGCCTGCATGGATCTGCATGGTGAACATCTCGGTGCGCTTGCGGTGGATCTGCTCACAAACGCGCTCGCTCACGGGGAGATCGGCGTTCCGAGAGTGCCGAGGACGGCATCTGTGTCGCCAAAGTGGATACCAGGGGATTCGGTGGCGGATCGCGGCCGGAGATTGGCCGGAGGGGCGTGAGGTTGGTCGTGTCGCAGTCGGCAGCGGGATCGGAGGAGCGGCGGGCAGCTATGTTTGCCGCGGCTCTCGCGATGCTGGTTCCTCGAGGCTGCCGGGAACGCTTTCGTTAGAGTAAAGCCTTGCTGTTTGATCGCAGATCGCTTCAGTGGGGAGGCACTTCCGACCCTATGGCCCAAGTTACCCTGAAAGATGTCGCACGTGCGGCTGGCGTTCACTTTACGACCGTGTCGCTCGCACTGCGCAACAGCCCGAGCATCCCGGAATCCACGCGCGAACGGATCCGCAAGATTGCTGACCGGATGGGGTATGTTGCCAATCCGATCTATGCTGCGCTCACGCGCCGGCGGCAGCGGTCCGGCGGGGTGGTGCGGCCGCCGAGGCTGGCCTACCTGGTGAATCGTCCCCCGGAGCTGGGCTATCGGCAGTTGCCGCATCATCCGCTGATTCTCAAGGGCGCGCGGCGGCAGGCCACGGCGCTTGGTTACGAGCTGGAGGTGTTGTTTGTTGACGAGCTGCACTATACTTCGGAGAAGCTCGCTGCGCATCTGAAGAAGGAGGATATCAACGGCTTTATCATCGCCGGCTTCGAACCGGGGCTTTCCGGGTTGATGCTCGACTGGAGCCAGTTTTCGATCGTGAAGATTGATTCGCTTCACAGGGAGCCGGCTGTGTCGCTCGTGACCAATGATCAGGAGCGGATCCTGCGGATGGTTTTCCAGAAGCTGCGCGGGTTGGGTTACCGAAAGATCGGCCTGGCGGTCGGACGCGCGGATGATGCCTGCACCAACCGCCGTTACACGGGAGGGTGGTTGATCGAGCAGGTCCGGCTGGATCCCGCCGAGCGGGTGCCGCCGTTGCTCTTTCCCTACAACCCGAAGCGCGAGGACGTCGTTCAGCTCCTGCGCCGTTGGGGTGAGATGCACAAGATCGACGCGGTCATCAGCACGTGGAACACGATCGATGAGGTTCTGCGGGCCGCGGGATTCTCGGTCCCGGATGAGGTGGCGGCTGCCTGCCTGTGCCTCGGCGAGCAGGACACCGGCGTTTCCGGGGCGGTCGCCAACCTCGAGGTCGTCGGGGCGCAGGCGGTGTCGGTCCTGGCTCAGCAGATCCGCGCCGGAAAAAAGGGCGTCTCCCAGTTTCCGACCACCACGCTCATCCCGGGTGAATGGCGTGACGGCAACACGACACCGCCCAAACACTCAGAGCAGTATGCCGAAGTCGAAGCGTGATTCGAATCCCGGTGGACGTCTCCCGACGATGAAGGACGTGGCGCGGCTGGCCGGCGTCCACCAGACGACGGTTTCTCTGGCCCTGCGCAATCATCCGAGTGTCGCCGAGAAGACCCGCGAGCGTATCCGTGCGGCGGCCGAGCGCCTCGGCTATCGGCCCGATCCGCTGCTGGACGCGTTCAACGAGCACCGCCTCGCCGTCAATCCCACGCACAATTCCTCGGTCATCGCCTATGTTGTCGACGAGCGGGTCGCCGCGGATTCCCGCCCGGGCAACTATGTGCAGGCCCGGTGGGAGGGCGTGAAAAAGGCGGCGGAGGAGCGGGGGCTGAAAGTCGAGCGATTCATCCTCGGAAAACGCCATCTCTCGCCGGAGCGACTCAATCAGATCCTGGTTACCCGCAGCATCACCGGTGTCATTATCGGTGGCGTGTCCATGGATACGCGCCGCATCGGGATGGAATGGCATCGGTTTTCCACGGTGCGAATCGAGTCGCGCCATGTGGATCTCGCCGTCGATACGGTCTCCGGCGACCAGCGGCTGGCCGTGCGCCTGGCAGTGCGAAACCTGCGGCGTCTCGGTTACCGCCGGATCGGCCTCACCACCGCCCGGGCCGACGAGCGTCGCCTCGGTGAACCGATGACCTCCGGTTTCCTCGTCGAGGAGAACACCCTCGCCGAAGAGCATCGCGTGCCGCCCTACCTCTACTCGGCACAGACCGGGCCGGAGGGCGACCCCGGTCTCATCGAATGGATCCGCAAATACAAAATCGAGGCGGTGATTTCCAACTGGGGAAACGTCCCGGATGTCTTGCGCGAGGCCGGAATGCGTATCCCCGATGATATCGTCTATGCGGCGCTCGATATCCGCAAGATCGACTCGGATGTCGCCGGCGTGATGCAAAATCACGAGCTCGTCGGGCGCACCGCGGTCGAACACCTCGCGATCCTCTTGCACACACATCAGCGCGGTGAACTTTCCGCGCCGGCCACCACCTATGTGCCCGGATTCTGGCGCGACGGTATGACCGCGCCGCCGAGGGCGGAGAGCGTCGCGCCTTCCGGTGCCGAGGCTACCGTCGATCCGCGAGCGCTCGTCTGAACCGCCGCCTGGTCGGCGTGCCGCCTCCCGTGCAAGTGCCTCTCTGCAGGGGATTTCCGGTTGGCATGAGCGATTCTAACGTAAGCAGGCGCATTGCTTCGCCACCGTCCGGGATTTCCGGCAACTAATGGGCACGAAATGGGACGATGGCGCTCTTCCCCGGGCGGTGTCGTTTCCCGTTTATTCCCCCTGCCCAAATAGACCTGAAACTATACCCTCAAACGATATGAAATTCCGACTGTCGGCTTTGTCCGGAAGTATCCGGGCTCTTCTATTGCTGTCGCTCCCCGTCGGGCTGGCAGGGCAGGATTTCGGGGACACGGGTTCCTCTGCATCTGTTTCCGAGGAGGATGATGAGCTCATCATCCTTTCACCGTTCACCGTCGAAGGTGAAGAGGTTGGTGGTTACACGGCGCGAACCACACTTGGTGGCACGCGTATCCGCACCGAATTGCGCGATCTCGCCACGCCCCTGAGCGTCGTCACCGCCGACTTCCTGCAGGATACCGCCTCCAAGAACAATCAGGACCTGCTCAACTACACCACCAATACCGAGGTTGGCGGTCTGTTCGGCAACTGGGGTGGCTTCGGCAACACCCAGGGTATCAGCGACCGCGATGCCCTGCTCACGCCGAATAACAACACCCGTATCCGTGGTCTCGAGCAGGCGGACAACACCCGCAACTTCTTCCTCACGGATATCCCGTGGGACTCCTACAACACTGACCGTATCGACATCCAGCGCGGCCCGAACTCGATCCTCTTCGGTGTGGGCAGCCCGGCCGGTATTATCAATGGCTCGACCATTCAGGCGCGGATGGACGGCAATTCCGGCAAGATCGAAAACGAACTGAGCAGCTTTGGTTCCGTGCGCTGGGTCGGCCAATACAACTGGGAGGTCATCGATGATCTGCTCGCCGTCCGTGTCGCCGGTCTCGCCAACGATCAGAAATTCCGCCAGGAGCCGGCCTTCAATGACGATCGCCGCCTCTATGGCACGGCGACCTTCCAGCCGCAGGTGCTTCCCAAGGAGTGGGCCGGGCGCCTGACCATCCGCGGAAGCTGGGAAACGGCCGAGGTCGAATCGAACTACCCGCGCATGCTTCCGCCGACCGATGCGATCTCCCTCTGGTTCGATGATCCGGCGGGCGACGGCGTCGTCGATCCGATCGGCCTGGGCAAGGGTGTCATCGACATGTTCCTCTACAACCAGGGCGGTGGCGGCGATCCCTTCCGCGGCCCGCTTTCGAGCAGCTCGGTGCTCAATCCGCGCTATCAGCCCGCGACCGAACAGATTGATCCGGGTGCCCTCAACAACGGCGGCCTTGGCTTCTTCTTCAAGAACGGCGAATCCCGTCCCTTCTTTGTTTCGCGCCAGGCCCCGCGCGTCTACCCGGGTGCTCTTGCCGCTGACGGCAGTGTCGATAACGCCATCGACATCCCCTACGGCTCGCCGATGCGTGTCGCCGGTTTCAACCGCTACGCCATCGCGGTCGACCGCATGGATACCACCGAGGGGCGCGAATCGCGTTTCCCGCTGGCCTCGCGCAACTATTACAAGGATCGCTCCCTCACGGACACGACCGTCTTCGACTTCTTCAACAACCTCGTGGACGGTGACAACAAGCGGGAATACAAGGACTGGGATGCGATGAACGTCAGCATCTCGCAGACCTTCCTCGACAACCGCTTCGGTCTCGAGTTCGTGTATGACGAGCAGAACTACAAGTAGTGGCGCGGCGGCCACACCTGGAACCGCCCCTACATCTCCATCGATATCAACGCCAACCTGCAGCATCAGCTCAGCCAGTATGATCGCGTGCCGGATCCCAACGATCCGAGCAACATGTTGATCGATCCGGACTCCTATCGCGTCTACGGCTTCACGCCTTCCGAGGATCAGCCCTATGCCAACCCGATGGCGTGAGCGGCGATCCTTTCGGGTGGCTATGAGCGCAACAACAAGACCGAGCGCGATCGTGAGACCATCCGTCTCACCGGTTTCGGCGAATTCCGCGGTTCCGATATCTTCGATGAGGACAGCTTCCTGGCGAAGGCGATCGGTAAGCATGTCGTCACCGGCCTCTACACCCGGGAGGAACGCTCCGAGCGCCTGACCACGTGGCTGCCGAGCGCCACGAGCTTCGAGTGGGCCTACGCGCGGTCCGTTGCCGGCGAGAGCACGCGCCTGAGCGAGGCCACTCGCGGGATCACGCCGGTGATCTATCTCAGCGAGCCGCTCTTCAACGTCTCCACGGCTCACGGCCTCAACCTCGGTCCGCTGCAGACCATCTACAATCCGAGCGGCACCTATCTGGCCGACTACTTCGACTCCACCTGGCTTCCCTCCCGCGATCCGAACGATCCGAGCTACGTCGATCCCGGTGCGCCGTGGACGAATCTCCTCGGTGACGATTCCGGCGTCCAGGCCGACAATCCGTTCAACTACCGTGGCCGCACCAAGGCTCCGGTCGACATCCTCAACGCCGACGCCGGCGACCTCGATCAACTGATCACCGACTACGGCGTGACCGAACAGACCGTCGACTCGGTCGGCTTCGTCTGGCAGGGCAAGCTCTTCGACGGTCACCTCGTTCCCACCGTCGGTTGGCGCCGTGACAAGCTCTAGACCTACACGGCCGAAGGGGCCAAGGACGAGACGGGCGTGGCCTCCACCAACGTCGGCGAGCCCAGAAAGGTGCTCGAAAACACCGGTGATACCACCTCCTGGGGTATCGTCGCGCACATGCCCTACAAGTGGCTCGAAAACGTGCCGTATATCTCGGGCCTGAGCGCCTACTACAATCGCGGTGAAAACAGCAAGGTCGAGGCCCGCTACAACTACGATGGCATGCCGCTGCCCAATCCGTCGGCCACCAGCACCGACTACGGCATCGTGGTCACCGCTCTCGACGACAAGCTGACGATCAAGGTCGGCAAATACCGTACCGAGGTGAAGAACGGCAACCTGCCGGGCGGAGCCTCCCTCATCGGCGCCAACCAGTACTACATCTACCAGCTCGAGGCCTGGGGCACCTCGAACTCCCTCCTCTACCTCTTCGGTCACGAGGGACTCGACCCCAACCAGAACTGGCACTGGAACTGGGCCATGGTGGATGACAACGCCTGGGGCAACCCGGACTACGACCCGGGCAAGCCGGCCTTCGAGAACCACCCGAGCACTGCCAAGCAGCGTGCCGCCATCGACGACTGGATCAACGGCCTCGACAAGCAGTTCTTCGAGAACTACGCGATTCCGATCGACGTCGATGCCGTGAAGGCGGCCTACGCCACCTACAAGTCCACGGGCGACATCCAGCCGCTCATCGATGTCACCAAGGACGTCTTCCCCGTCGGTTCCTACACGGCCAACCTCTCCTCGCAGAACAACGGCACGATCAATGGTATCGTCTCGAATGGTACGATCGACAATACCTCAGAAGGTTACGAGATCGAGATCAACTACCAGCCCACGGCCAACTGGAACCTCCAGATCAACGCCTCCAAGACGAACGCCTACCGCGAAAACCTGGGCAAGCCCATGCTCGATTACATCGACAAGCAGTGGAGCCGTCTCCAGGGGCCGGCCGGCGACATCCGTCTCTGGTGGGGTGGCGACCGCACGCTGCGTCAGTACTATGAAGACAACATCATCTCGGCTGTGAAGTTCCAGCAGGAGTCGATCGGCTTCCAGGCTCCGGAGCTGCGTCCGTGGCGGTTCTCCATCATCACGAACTACAAGTTCACGGAAGGCATGCTCAAGGGCTTCAACGCCGGTGGCGCCTGGCGCTGGCAGGATTCGCAGATCCTCGGCTATGGCTTCAAGGATGACCTCTCCGGTCTCTCCGTTGAGAAGCCGATCTACGGCGAGAAGGAAGGCAAGGTCGACCTCTGGTTCGGCTACAACCGCGCCATCACCGACAAGATCGACTGGCGCATCCAGCTCAACCTTCGCAATGTCGGCCAGTCGAACGACCTCGTCCCGGTATCCGCCAATCCGGACGGATCAGTCGCCGCCGTGCGTATTGTCGAAGGCATGACATGGGCGCTGACGAACACGTTCTCGTTCTGACGCCGCCGCTTTTGTCAATCCTGTGATTCGCTTCGAGAGGGCGCCGTTTGACGGCGCCCTCTTTTTTATGATCGCGCGCTGGTCGGGGGCTCCGTCCTGTCCGCTGCGGGTTTAGGCGGAAACCGACCGGCAGGAGACGGGGTGGGGCGATGTCCTGCGGGCGGCGGAGGCTTCACCGGTCA
>RFJS01000403.1 GCA_003694825.1 Verrucomicrobiota bacterium
AACTCCCAATCACGACCCCGCACATGTTTGTGCACAAAACTCAACGGCTGGGACCTTCTGGTCATCGTCTTCTATTTCGGGTTTCAGTTGAGCCTCGGGCTCATCTTCCGCGCCTTCAGCAAGGACGCCAGCGACTATTTTCGGGCCGGCGGCAGCATGCTCTGGTGGCTGGTCGGCGCCTCGGCCTTCATGACGCAGTTCAGCGCCTGGACCTTCACCGGCGCCGCCGGCAAGGCCTACCAGGACGGATTCCTCGTCTCCGCGATTTTCTTCGGCAACGCCGTGGGCTATCTCGGTAACCATTTTTTCACGGCGAAGCGCTTCCGACGCCTGCGCACGATCACCGCGATCGAGGCGGTGCGGGACCGCTACGGCCATCTCAACGAGCAGGTGTTCACCTGGCTGCAGGTGCCGATGAGCGTGGTCTACGCCGGCATCTGGCTCAACGGCCTGGGCATCGTCGCCTCCGGTTTCTTCAACGTGCCGCCGACGATCACGATCTGGATCGTGGGCGCCGTGGTGGTGTTCATGTCGGTCGCGGGCGGCTCGTGGGCGATCGTCGCCTCGGACTTCATGCAGACGGTCCTGCTCATGACGATCACCGTCGTCGCCTGCTTCCTCGCGCTGAGCCATCCCGCGGTCGGCGGCCTCGGGGGCTTTTTTGAAAAACTGCCCGAGGGGCACCTGAAATTCTGGGAGGCGCCCGACGCGCGTTTCGTGTGGGTGTGGATCTTCGCCGCCTTCGTGATCCAGTCCTTCAAGCTCAACAACATGTTCGACTCCTACCGCTACCTCTGCGTGAAGGACGACAGACAGGCCCGCAAGGCGGCGCTGATGGCGGCCGGGCTGATGTTCATCGGGCCGTTCATCTGGTTCATCCCGCCGATGGCCGCGCGCATCATTCAGCCGGACCTCACCACGGTGTTCCGCCACCTCGGCGCCAAGGCCTATGAGGGGGCGTTTGTCTTCATCGGCCTGAAGATGATGCCCATCGGCATGCTCGGGCTGCTGCTGTGCGCTCTCTTTGCCGCCACGATTTCCTCGATGGACTCCGGCCTCAATCGCAACGCCGGCATCATCGTGAAGAACTTCTACCAGCCCATCTTCCGCAAACACGCCTCGCCAAAGGAGCTGCTCATCGCCGGCAAGGTGATCTCCGCGCTCTTCGGCTTCCTCATCATCCTCTCGGCCCTGTGGATTCGTGCCATCCAGCAGTTTGACCTGTTCGAGATCATGGTGCTGTTCGGCTCGCTCATCGCCATCCCCTACGCGATCCCGCTGGTCTGGGGCATTTTCATCAAATCCGCGCCGCGCTGGGCCGCCTGGAGCAGCCTGATCGTCGGCTTCCTCTTCTCCTCGTTTGTGAAGTGGGTGCTCGATCCCGCCTGGTTCGGCTTCGAAAACCTCTCCGGCCGCGAGCAGTCCGACTTCCTCTACATCTGGAGCGGCCTCGGCAACATCGTGGTCTGTTCCCTGTGGTATTTCTTCACGGTGTGGATTGCCCGGCGGAAACATGAGCCCGTGCCGCCGGCCGTCGAGGATCTCTTCAAACGCCTCGACACCCCGGTGGATCTCGTCGGCGAGGGCGGCCAGGAAAGCGACGACACCCAGGCGCGTGTCCTCGGCATCCTCTGCTTCATCTACGGCGGCTTCATCGCCGTGCTTGGTCTCATCATCCCCAATACGCTTGGGGGGCGTGCCGCATTCTGGTTCTGCGGCGCGATGATCGGCGTCATCGGCGGCCTGCTCTACCGCGCCTCCCATGCCCATCGCCGCCGCCGCGAGGCTTCCGCCAATACCGCCGGCCGCTGACCGCTTTTCTTCGATCCCTGGCTCTCCCCTGCGAAGCCGGGCCGCGAACGGCCCGGCTTCCTGTTTATGGCCCTCCCGTCGCGACGCGGTGCGCATTGACCCCGCCACCGATTCCGGATGCTATGTCCCGGTCATGCGGCCGTTTCGCTACCACGCCCCTGAAACCATCGCCGATGCCGTCGCTCTCCTCGCCGCCGCCCCCGGCGCCAGCTCCCTCATGGCGGGCGGCACCGATCTTCTCGTGCAGATGCGCCGAGGCGCCCGCACGCCGGACCACGTCATCGACATCAAGCGCATCCGCAAACTGCACACACTCGTCTTTTCCGAGGACAACGGCCTCACCTTCGGGGCCGCCGTGCCGTGCGCCCGCCTCTGTGAGGCCCCGGAAGTGGTCGCCCACTATCCGGGCCTCGTCGACGCCTTTTCCCTGATCGGGGGCGTCGCCACCCAGGGCCGAGCAACCATCGGCGGCAATGTCGGCAACGCCGCCCCGAGCGCCGATTCCGTCTCTCCCCTGATCGTGCACGGCGCCACCTGCACAATCGCCGGCCCGAGCGGGTCTCGCACCGTGCCCGTCGACCGCCTCTGCCTCGGTCCGGGAAAAACCGCTCTCGAGCCCGGCGAAATCATCACGACATTTCACGTGCCACCGCCGAGCCCCGGTGCCGCCGGCGCCTACCTGCGGTTCACCCCGCGAGGCGAAATGGACATCGCCGTCGCCGGGGCCGCGGCCTGGCTCCAGATCGACGACGGCGTCATCGCCGGCATCCAGGTCGCCCTCACCGCCGTCGCGCCCCGGCCACTGCCCGT
>RFJS01000404.1 GCA_003694825.1 Verrucomicrobiota bacterium
CAGCTCGCCGATGCGGGCCGATTTCGAGCAGCCGTTGTCGCTGGTGAAGATCACCAGCGTGTCTTCCGCCAATCCCGCGCGCGCAAGCGCCGCCACGACCTCGCCGACCGCCCAATCCGTCTCCATGACAAAATCGCCGTATTTGCCCAGACCGCTGCGCCCCTTCCACTCGGCCGTGGGAAGGATAGGCGTGTGGGGCGAGGTCAGCGGCAGATACAGGAAAAATGGCTGATCCTGTCCCCTGCGGCCTTCGATATAGGTGACCGCCCGCTCCACCAGGGTCGGGAGCACCTCGACGGCCTCGAAACCGGCCGCGGCCGGCCCCCGCCGGATCCACTTCTTTTCCGTGGTCAACGGCTCGGTGTAGCGGCGGTTCTCAATGTAGGCGAAGGGCGGCATGTCCAGTGAGCCGCTGATACCGAAGAAATAGTCAAACCCCCGATCGACCGGTCCTTCCCGGATCTCCGGATCGGCCTCGCCTTCGGGAATTTCCATGCCCAGGTGCCACTTGCCGATGCACGCCGTGGCATAACCTGCGGCGTGGAGCATGCCGGCCACCGTCAGCCGCTCCCGCGGGATGAGCGGCTTGCTGTATCCATAGAGCACATTCCATTGGAGCCGCGTCCGCCAATTGTAGCGGCCGGTGAGGATGCTGTAGCGCGTGGGCGTGCACACCGAGGAGCTGCTGTGCGCATCGGTGAAGCTCATCCCCTCGCGGGCGAGCTGATCGATGTGCGGCGTGGGGATGCGGCCCCGCTCCGGATTGAGGCTCTGCACGTCCCCGTAACCCAGATCATCGGCAAGGATGAAGACGATGTTCGGCGCGCTCCATCCCTGCCCGGCCAGGCAGCGGCAGAGAAGCAGCACGGTGAGCAAGCCAGCGATTCGGTTCATCACATTTTTCCCGTTTCTCATCGCGGTTCACAACTCGTGGTTCCGCCCCATTACGGCTCCGTTTTCCGCAGCACGACCCTCTGGACGCGCAGCGGCTGCCAATGCTTCGGATCCGGACGCAGCCGGTAGGAGAAACTGCCCGGGCGTTCGATACGCACCGTGCCGAGGTCCACCTCGAAAAACCCGTGCCGGCCGTCGGGCGCGCGCACTTTTACCGGTTGCTCCGCGCCTTCGAGACCGGCGCGGAACGCGCTCGCCGTTCCCTCGACGGCGAGGACCGCCACGGCTCAATAGGTGCCGGGACGCGCCACCTTCACCGGCCACTCCACCCACGCGTGCGGATCCTTCCAACGGCCGATAAAGGCCTCATCACCCGTCCCGAGGACTTCGATGCCGCGCATGCCCTCGTTGTTGTGCAGGTAGGCAAACTCGGCTCCGAGGAGAATCGAACCGTCCGCCTGAAGCATGGGCGACACCGGAGCGACCGACCACGCTCCGTCGATCTCCATCTTCACCACCGTCACGGGACTTTCACGACGCGCCGCCGGCAACTGGATCCGCCAGTTGTCTCCGGCGGCCTCGGCTGCCACCGGCGTGCCATCGTCGAGCATCCGGCAGCGGACCCGCTCCGCTTTCAGCCCGGGAACGACCAACGCGCCGTTCTCCGGCCAGTCAAAGACATGCAGGTAGAGCGTCGTGCGCCCGTCCTGCTGCTTCATCGTGCACCGCCCCCACTGGAGCCGCCCGAAGGGGCTGGCTGTTGTCCCATAGATGGACTCGCTGTTGACCGCCATCCACTCGCCGATGGCGTAGAGCCGCTCCACCGCCTGCAGCAAGAGCGTGCCGTCGGCGGTCGGACTGACGTTGAGGAGGTAGTTGCCACCCTTGCTCGCGATATCCACGAGATTGCGGATGAGCGTCTCGGTGGACTTGAACGCGACATCGCCGCGCTTGAACCCCCAGCTGCCGCTGATCGGCATACACACCTCCCAGTCCACTCCCTCGGGCCCGTGCGTGGGTATCCGCCGCTCGAAGGTGCGATGATCGCCCGGATAGTTTTCGCCGAGCCGGTCGTTGGTGATCAACCCCGGCTGGAGCCACCGCGTGGCATACAGCTTGTCCAGCGATTCACGGCTCATCTCCCGAGGCGTATCCCACCAGAAAATACTGATCGGCGCGTATTCGGTGAGGAGTTGAACGACTTCGGGATACGCCTTTTCGTTAACGTATTCGTCGACGCTCACGCGCGGCAGACTGTCGTCCCAGGTGTTGCCGACACCGCCCGGATGGTGCCAGTCCTGCGCCTGCGAGTAATAGAGGCCGAAGCGCAACCCGTGGCGCTGGCACGCGTCCACCAGCTCCCGCACGATGTCGCGGCCCAGGGGTGTGGCATCGACGACATTGAACGGATTGACCCGCGAGTGAAACATGGAGAACCCGTCGTGGTGTTTCGCGGTGAAGATCAGGTAGCGCATGCCGGCCCGCTTCGCGAGACGCACGAAGGTATCCGCATCAAATCCCTCGGGATCGAACAGGGCCGCGAGTTTCTCATACTCGGCGACGGGAATTTGTCCGCGGTTCATCATCCACTCGGCGCTGTTCGGCAGTTTCCGCCCCTGGTATTCGCCCCCGGTCACGGAATAGATTCCCCAGTGGACAAACATGCCGAAACGGGCCTCGCGCCACCACGCCATGCGCTGGTCGTGCGTGAATCCATCGCGGGCCACGCCCTCCTCGCCATCGGCTTCCGCGCCGACGGCGGTGCCCAGGCACAGGCAGGCCGCCGTCATCAGCGCCATGGCCCGCCGCCAGCCGCCGCGGCCGGACCGCCGCGCCGTTCGGCGCGTGCCTTCTGTTCCACTGTTCAGTGCTGCTCGTTGTCTCATGCTTTTTCGAGAGGGTTCGGGTTCACATCGTTTCATTCATGCCACCGGGCGTCCGGATGGCTTTCGAGTCCTGCGTTTTTCGATCCGTTCACGAGGCACGGTCCTCGACCGGGTCGTCGCGCCTTTCCGTCTTTGCGCTCATCGCGATCGCCGGCGCACGACGAACAGGGAGCGAGCCGCATCGTATTCGACGGGTGCCTCCTCGCCGTCGACCACGAGGCGCGCCGGTTTCGCCGCCGACCGCAGCCAGGCGTTGATCACCGGCTGGCCGTCGAGCTTCACGTCGAAACCGTCGCTGCTCCGCCTCGCGACGAGGTAGACCTTCGAGAGCGAATCGAGCACGATTTTCCCTTCCCGTCGCAGGTAGCTGCCGTCGATCACCATGAGCCGCTCGATCGCATCCGTGTCCGCCGCGGAGCCGGATGCCCGGCGGGTGATGACTGTCAGATAGGCGTCGGTCTCCCAACCGTCATGCACGAGGTTTGCATTGCGATGGCGGATACGGCCGTCGGCGAGCAGGTTGAGCCAGATCTCCGTCACCCGGCCTTCCCGCGTGATGCGGACGCCGTTGACGTCCTTCGTCTCGAAGCGCTCGATGGCCGGCCCTTCGTCATCCGGTCCGTCGAGGGGAACAATCGCGGTCACGAACTTCACCCGCCTCTGCTCCCCGGGCGCGACAAACGCCGCAAATGGCACCTCCTGCCCCGAATCGTAATCGGCCAGCCCGGTCTTTTCCACCAGCTGCGTGCATTCCGGAAAGTCCGCGGCGAAACCGCCGTCGGGCAGCGTCTGCGGGAAGAGCGGCCTGACCTTCACCCTGACGCCGTCCTCGTTCACCTCGAAATCGAGCCCCCGCTGCCGGCCCTCGCCGCGATAGTGCAGGAGCCACTCGAAGCGGCCCGGCTCGTAGGCCTTGAGATCGTCGATGACGAGCACGACACCGTCCACCCACAGAAAGCTTCGGAAATTGCGCACAAACGTCGCCTCCGTCGGTCCCGTGGCATCGGCCAGAACGTAGCGCAGGCCTCCGTCGTCGAGCAGGTGCAGCACCTGCCCCGGATGCTGAGAACCGTAGTAGGTGTCCTCTGGATTCTCGGCTCGTCCATCGAAGAGGACGACGTTGTGCGCGATGCTCTGCCGGTAGTAGCGATCGTAGGCGGGATCGGCATAGCCGCACTTGCCGGAGTCGATCAGCAGATACCGGCCGCGATGAAACAGCATGAAGGACCCCGCGTCCGCGTGACTGTGATTCCAGGTGAAGCCCGATTTGAGGGCAAGCAGGGTCGCGTCGGGCTCCCACGAAGAACGCATCATGACCCAGCCCATCGAGGGATAGATGGCCGAGAGCGGAAGATTCGGCGTCTTCCCGCCGGCTTCGAGTTCGCGCCTCGACGGCCCGTGGAGCAGCCATTCGAGTGTCGAGCCCATGCGCCCGGATTTCGAGGGTTTCGCAGCAGCGTCCTCGTGCTCCAGATACTGGCGCAGATACCAGCGCACGGCGTCATCCCGATAGCCGAGCCCCCAGAGCAGGACGACCGTCCCCACCCCGCTGGAGGTGGCAAAATTGCTGTCACCAAAATTCAGCGACCACGGCTGCCCGGCGTCCCGGGGATAAGCCGCATGCGCGAAGAAGCTTCCGATCTTCGCGAGCACGGGATACTCCGGCGGCGGGGCGCCGAAGGCATCCCGCCAGGCCAGCCGGAAGGGCAGGTGGCTCCGCATCGCGAAGTCCGCATAGCCGATGCTCTCATAAAACCCGCCGTTCTCGTCGAACGAGGGCGGCTTGGTCTCCAGCACGCTGCCGGCATACTGCAGCCACTCCGCCTCGGCGTCGCGCACTCGCGCGACCCACCCGGCGGCCCGCGGATCTTCCCGGAGAATGGCTATCGCGCCGACGCCCGCTTCGAAGACGAGGGCGCTCCACCAATTGTGGCCCATGGTGTCCAACGCGTGGATCCGCTCCGCGCCGTCGACCCAGTCGTTGAGCACCGGGATGATCCCCTCCTCGGCCAGGCGCCGCGCGAAGGTGCGACGCAGCTCCGGGGTGAGCAGATCGTCGATGGCGTCATAGGCCTGCCCGAACGCGGCGCAGGCTTCACCGGCCCCCAGCCCGGTATGCCACGGCGGATTCCGGCGGCGCAATGGTTCCTCGTTTTTTCCGCCGAATTCGAAGGCCTTCATCCACTCGATGAGCGCTTCGCCGTAGCGGTCATCACCCGTCATGGCGCGCGCGAAGGCCAGGACCTGGAGGGCGTCCCGGTTGCGGTGGGGCCGCTCCTTGCGTTTCTCCGCCTCGCGGCGCAGCCGATCCGCCTCCGCCAACAGGCTTTCCGACAGTGTCCGGAGATGCGGATCGTCGGACACCCGCGCCTGCAACCGCTCCATATTTTTCCGGGAGAAGGCCAGGTAGGGATGCTCCGGAACAGGCGTCGGCAACGGCTCCGCGCGCAACAGCCCGCAAGCCAGCAGGCAGCCGGCGCCGATTGAGATCATCAGCCGTCGAAATCCGCGTCCAGCGGCACGGCATCGCTCGGTGTTCAAGGGGAAAGGGGACATCGTCATGGAAAGCATGCGCACTCTACGCCCCGCGGCGACGGCGTGTCGTTTTCTCCGGACGCTTTCTCTGGTAACCGGCATGAATATCGTTTCGTCTTCTGCAAGCGCCTGCCTGAAAATGACGCCCTCGCGTCTCCGTTGCGGACAACCTCACCATGCCCCTCTTCCCTCCATCTTTCCGAGCCTCTTCGCTTTCCCCGTGGATGATCAACCGGTGCCGATCCCGGGAGAGCCCCGCTCCACCCCGTCATCCCGGCAGCGGCAACGCCCCAGGTGAAACCGGCTCTCCCCGACGACTCTCGTTTTCGCCGGCGCGCCCCCCCGTAACCACCGGTTCACCCGGTCAACAAAAACTCAGCCACCCCATTTTCTGATCCCATCATGGAAATCGGCCGCCCATCGATGCGCGATATCGCCCGCATCCTCAATATCTCACACGCCACCGTCTCGATGGCACTGCGCAACAACCCGCGCATTTCCAAGCGCCGCCGCGAACAGGTGCAGCGCGTCGCCAAAGAACTCGGCTACCGACCCGACCCGATGCTTTCCTCGCTCGCCATCTATCGGCAGAGCAAACAGGCGCGGCCCATCGCGGCGACGCTGGCCTGGATCAACCGGTGGTCGAATCCCCGGCAGTTGCGCAGCTATTCTGAATACGATCAATACTGGCGCGGTGCCGAAGATGCCGCCCGGAGGCTCGGCTATCGTCTCGACGAATTTCCGGTCGGGGCCGAGATGAGCGGCAAGCGCCTCAACGACATCCTCCTCGCCCGCGGCATCCAGGGCATCCTCATCCCCCCGCACAATCCCGACGAGCGCTGGATCGATCTCGGCATCGACTGGCAGAAGTTTGCCATCGTGCGCTTCGGCTTTGGCATCGCCGACCTTCGCGCCGATGTGATCGGCAACGACCAGATGCGCAGCGCCGAGCTCGCCGTCTCCTGCATCCACAAAAACGGCTACCGAGCGATCGGCTTCGTCACGGACCACCTGTTCGATCTGCGCACCGGCGCGAACTTTCGCATGGGCTACCTCCGCGCCATGGAGATGCAGGGTCTCCGCACCATCCCGCCGCTCGTGCTGCC
>RFJS01000405.1 GCA_003694825.1 Verrucomicrobiota bacterium
GCTCGCCCGATCGTGAAGTTCAGATTTACCGGGATCTTCCCCGCCAGCACAATGGCGAGATTGGCGACAAACGCCCCCAGACCGGGCGGAAGCGCCACCCCGACACGCCTTTCCGCAAACCGCTGCCGCCAACGCCGGCTCAATGCCGCCGCCACGGCGAGCAACGTGCCGGCCTTCATCGAACGCCGGCTCGGATGATGATCCACCACAATCTCGCGGCCCGGCTCCGCGGCCAGCGCCACGACGGCTTCGTGACCGAGATGCCGGCCAAACAGAGGATTCGCCAGCCATTCATCGGCCCCGGTGTCCACGGAAGTCTCCTTCACGAGGACACCGGCAAAGTATTCGCGTGCTGCAGGGGTAGGCGCCATCGCGGGTCCGGTTAAACGGGTTCGTCCGGAAAACGGCGAGCGTTTTTCACGGCCGCCCGCTCCGGGGGCCGCCGGCATCGGGCGCCGCGGGTTTCGCCGCGCCGGCCTCATCCGGCTCTCCGTCCGAAGGCGGCTCGGCATCATCGTCGCCGTCGATCATGTGCCGAAAACGATGATACGAAAACCCGATCCAGAGGAGCACGCCTCCCAGCACGACAAAAGCAGCGATCCGGTAGAGCGTCGAAGTGATATCGACCATGAACACGCGGCCGACGCACCCCGCCAGCAGGGCCAATCCCACGAGGCGATGCGCCCGCGAACGCCAGAACAGCCCCGCAAAAAAGATCCCGATCGCGCCGATCGCCCAGACCACACTCGCCAACGGCGTCCAGGGCACTCCGCGCTCGAGGGCCACACCGGCGACGAAAGCCCCGGCGCCGACCGCGTGCCCCACCGTCCAGAGCCGTCCCCAGCGGACACATCGCCACGCCGCCTCCGTGCGCATCGCCACCGCCGGCACCGCTGCAAACAACCAGCCGCAAGCCATCGCACCCGCCAGCCCCAACCATGTCTCCCACCCCGCTGTCGCGCCCCCGCTCCAGACCACGAGCCTTGCCATCAACAGCAGCGCCAACACCGCCCCCGCGGCCAGCCCGGCCCCCGAGCGCCACCGCAACCCGCCGGCCACATGCAGCGCCGCGAGCCCCGTCACCGCCCAGAGCACCCAGGCTCCCTCGAGGTTTCGCGTCGCGGCCTGCCAGGACAGCAGCACCGAGGCAAACGCCCCGAGCACGCCGAAACCCCGCAACCACCCGCGCTCATCGAGCGCCTCGCGCACCCGCCCCGGCCATGCCGCGCCCGCGAACGTCGCCATCGCGCCGGCGGCCGCCCCCCACAGCCATCGCTCGTCATACCCCATCGACCATGCCGAACTGCCGGCCACCCATGCGGTCAGCGGCGGCAGAGCGGCCAACGCCGCCACCGCGGCGCCGACGGGCATCGACCGTCCCCGTGCCTGTCCCGCCCAGGCCACAGCACTCATGCCCACGGCCGACAAGGCCAACGCCAGCGGCTGGCCAACCGACTGCAACACGCCCGATGACAAAACCACCAGCGCCGCCGCCGTCAGCGCGACACCGCACAGCCACCACAGGGCCGGATCCACGCCCGGCTCCCGCGCCCGCCGTTCGGCACACCACCAGCCGGCCGCCGCACTCAGCGCCGCCGTCGGCACCACGTTCAGCCAGAGCCATCCACCGCCCCACGCCAACTCGTCAAAGCCATGCGCCTCCCGGTGAGCCCAGAGCAGAGCCAACACCGTGCCGACCACCGGGACCCTCGCTCGCCGCCACGCACCCCATCCGCCGGCGGCGAGCGCCAGGCCGAGGAAGCCCAGTCCACTCCAACGGGCGCCCCCGAGCACATCGCCGGCCTCCCACATCGGCACCGCCGCGAGCACCGCGACCATCGCGACCGACAACCTCCACTTCCCCTCCGCCGTGCCGGAAATGGACCGCCACCACCACGTCCAGAAAACCAGGCCGGCCAACGCATACCCCGCCACCGTCCATCCGACAGCCGCACCGACCGTCGCGCCGGAGAACGCTCTCACATCTCCGGCAAAAATCACCAGCGAGACCAGCCAGATACCGGCCGCCGCCACCTTGAGCGCCCGGCTCCGCGCCCGCCCGCCGGCCGCCAGCACGACAAACGCCTCGACGCCCAGGGCCGCCCATTGCACCCGCTCGCCCCATTGCGCGCACACACCGAGCGCCACCAGCGCCGCCGCCTTGACCCCGAACATGCCCACCAGCCCATCGCCCGGAGCCCGGCGCTGCACGCCCCAGGCCGCCGCGCCCAGCACCGCTCCGGCGGTCAGCAAATAGCGCCCGACCATCCCCTCACCGTGCAGCGCACTCACCGCCGCGAGGCCGGCCAACACGAGCAAAGGCGTATTCAACGCCTGGATCCACCGCTGGGCCCGGGCAAACCGCGGCGGCGTCCCCGCCGGCCGCTCCAGCAGCAGCGAACCAAACACCAACGCGAAATGCGTCGCCAGCACCGCCGGCGCCAGCCAGTCCGCCGGACGCCCCAGCGGCGTGGACCAGATCGTCCAGGTCACCGCGACATACACCGCGTGCACGAGCACCGCCGCCGCCCCCAGCGGGGTGCTCCACCGCCGCCGCCAGCGCAGCAGCACCGCCACCGCGAGAAGCGCGATTCCGCCGTAAATCGCGAAATCGTCGAAGCCGGCACTCACCGAGAAAAACGCCGAAACATACCCGAGCAGAGTCGCCATCGCCGCGGTCGTCGGCGCGCTGCGCCACAGCGCCACCGCGTAGATCAGCACCACCGCCGCCCCCTGCAATCCGACCGCCAGCCCCGCATGATCAGTCACCTTCACCGCCGGCACGGCATAGGCGGCAAACGCGGTAAAATACACCAGGGCCAACCCCGCCCCGAGCACGACCGCCCCGAACCGCGGCACCCGGCGCTCCAGCCATCCGCCCGCCAGCGCCATCCCCACCGACACGGCGCAAAGCTCCACAAGCTTCACCCAGGGCGGTGTATTCAAAGACAAATACACGCCGAAAAAGACGACGCCGATCACGGCCAGCAGCGCGCCCAGGCGCGTCGTCCACCACGCCGCCAGCACGGCCTCGCCCGAACCATCCGCCGGCGGCGCCAGATGCACCGCCTCGAGAAACCGGCGCACCCGGCCCGCTCCGGTCGGCCGCGCCGCCGCGCCCGCTGCCTTCCCTGCGCTCCGCGCCGCCGTGGCCGCGGTCGCCGCGCCCTCCGCCGATACCATCGGCTGCGGCTGCGGCTCGCGCGGCGCCTGCCGCGGGAGCGGGGGCGGCCGCACCGCCGGCTGCGCCGGGGATCCGGCCCCGCCGCGCTCGCCCGATGCCTGCGCCTCCTCCGCCGCTTCCGCCTCGAGCCGAGCGAGACGCGCGCGCAGCGCCGACACCTCCACCTCCACATTCTGGAGACGCCCTTTCAGTTCCCTGATTTCATCCTCACGTGGAGCCATCAAGCGCCTCCTTTCACCCTTGCCGCCGCGGCCACCTCCGGCGCCCGCGCCTCGACCTTCTTCAGCACGGCAAGGACCTGCCGCCCTTCCGTCGCCCCGATCGGCGCAAAGGCCGCACCCACCGCGCCGGCATAGTCCGGAAACGCCTCCTTCCACAGTGCGCGGCCGGCCGGTGTCAACCGGACCCGCCACGCCCGCCGGTCCCCCGGCACCGCCTCACGCCGCACCCACCCCGCCGCGCTCATCCGGTCGATCAGGCCGGTGACATTGGACCGGTCGACCACGAGGATATCGCTGATCTCCCGCTGCGAGAGACCTTCGGGATGGTCCGCCAAAACATTGAGCACATTGAATTGCGCCGGTGAGATTCCGTGCGCGCGAAACACCTCCCGGCTCTCGCGCAACAGGACATCCGCGGTGCGCAGGATCTGAACGACCAGCTCCATGGCGAGTGCCTGTCTCATGGCATCGGTTGTGCTGCCAATCGTTGATATGTCAACATTTATCGCTCTTCTCTCCGCCACTCCCGGACACATCGGGCGAAGTAGCCGAACCCCACGGGGAAGAGGGTTTCGAGCAGCGCAATGTCTTTCGCCAGCCGCCGCGCCTCCTCCTGCGCCCGGCGTGTCTCAAACTCGAGTGTCGGCCGCCGCGTGCCGTAAACGCGGATTTTCAGGTCGCGGCGGGTGTAGCGGTGATGGCCCGCGGCCTGATCGGCGCGCCATGTCGCCTCGCCGACCTCCGGATCCCTCCCGGCCAGATACCAGCCCTCCACGGCGGGCACGGCCAGCGCCACCGCCGTGTGCAGCGGGCGGCGTCCCTCGGGCAGCTTCCAGCGTTTGCGGGTCTTGCGGATGACCATCTCGAGGAGGCACAGGCGGCATTTCGGATGAAACGCATCCGGATCGCCGTGATCGCCCTCATGCACGGTGCTGTCGTCGGCATCGACGCACACGACCAGCGCTTCCGCATCGGTGCGGAACTGCAGGTGCCACAGGATCGGCCCGAGCACCTGGGAGACATTGGGCCAGCCCCGCGCCCGCAAGGGCGGCTGCACCACGGAGACGGACTCCCCGAGCAGGGCTTCGAGCAGGATGCGCAGTGCCGCCTCGTCGGCCGGCGATTCACTGAGCAGGCCGACTTTCATAGCGGTTCGAGAAAGGCGCGGCAGCCGTCAGCCTGTCCTGCGACTACTGCCACGGAACGCCTCCGAGAATGCCCGAATACCACAAGTCGCCCAGCCGCCCTTCCGAGAGAAGCGCGTCCAGTCCCGGCACGTCGGAGAGACGCTGAAAGGTGGCGACATCGTCCTGCTTTGTCGCAAGGATGACGTCCTCCGGGGTGTCGCCGAAAAGGTCGAGCACGTAGGGCGAATGCGTGGTGGCGACCACCTGCACCGCCGGCCCGGACTCCCCACACTCCTCCGGATAACTGAGACGATAAAAGATATCGCGCACCTCGCGCAGGAGCCGCGGATGAAAACCCCGCTCGATTTCCTCGATGCAAATGAGCGATGGTCGCTCCGGCGCGGAAACAATCGCCAACAGGGCGAGCAGCACGAGCGTGCCCTGCGAGAGTGAAGCCGGCTGGAGGTTTCGCCCTCTCACCGTCACGACGGAGAAGGCGACGCGGCCATCCGTGGTGCGGCCGGCGTGCACGTCGGCGAATTCGGGCATGAGCCGCCGAAACGCCTCGACGAGCCGCCGCCAGCGTTCGGCGTCGGTGCGGTGGATGTGCTCGAGGACGGCGGCGAGACCGGCGCCATCGCGCTCGAGCACGGGCTCGGTCCCCGCCGGAAGCGTCCGCGCCAGGACCGCCGGATCGAGCACGTAGTCGCGGGAGCGCGCCAGCCAGCGGATCGGCGCCGCGTCCGCGCCCCCGGCCGGCTCCCGCCCACCGGCAACCGAGAGTGAGGCGACGCCCGTTTCCGAGAAGGAAAGCTCGGCCTGCGCCCCGTCCAGCGCCGGCGAAAAAGAGAACCGCGCCCGGGCGCGCGCGAGATCGGCAAACACCGGAGGCGGCGCATCCGCTTCGAGGGCCCGGGCGGTCGCTCCGGCCGCGAGCAGGGCGCGCAGCGCCGTGGTCTTGCCGCTGCCGTTGGGGCCGATCAGCACATTGAACGGGCTCAGCGGCAGGGTGGCCTCTTCCAGAACCCGGAAATTGGAAAATTGAATCGTTTCGATCACGGGCAGGCGGGGGGTGCGTGCCCCGACGATGACCCGCCCGCTTTCCCGCGGCAAGCCCAGCCTGTCCGCGGCAAGCCGCCCGACCAGAGACCGGCAATCCGCAGTTGCCACCCACCGCGGTTTCCCCCATCCACGGCCTCATGCAGACAAGCATCCATGGACACGAAGTCATCGAAATGATGGTCGCCTCCGGCCGCGTCTGGACGGTCGACACGCTGCTCGCCGCCATTCGCGAACGCTTCGGACCCGACGCACGCTTTCACACCTGCTCCGCCGAAAACCTGACCGCCGAGCAGCTCATCGCCTTCCTGCAGGAGCGCGGCAAGTTCATGCCCGCCGGAGAGGGCGAGGACGGCTTCGTCTTCAATACCGGCCGCGCCTGCAATCATTGAACCGCCAACCCGGCCGCCCGGCCGGGGCCGCTCTGAAGCCACCCGGAGGAGCGCGCCGTCGCCCCGCGCCACGACCCGCAGCACCGACCATGAACCCCGCCCGCAGCCGACGCGGTTTCAGCCTGATCGAGATGCTCACGGTCATCGCGATCATCTCGATCCTCGCGGCCATTCTCATCCCGGTCGTCGGCAAGGTGCAGGTCAACGCCCGCAAGGCGAAGACCCGCGTGCAATTCAACGAGTGGGCGGCGGCGATCCATACCTTCCGGCTCGAGTTCGGCTACTACCCGGACTTTTCCGGCATCTCCGGAAATCTCATCGATACGGCCGAAGACACCCGGATCTTCGTCGAAACGCTCTCCGGCCATGCCCTCGATGGCAGCGCTCTCGGCAGCGGCGATCCGGGGTATGCCGCGGGCAACACCCAGGGAATCACCTTCTACTCGTTCAGCACCGAAGATCTCACCGACGGCACAAGACCGCTGCTGCGGGACGGTTTCGGCAACACTCAGATCGCCGTATTGCCCGATCTCGACTATGACGGCATGATCGAAATCGGTGGCTCCGGGGACTATGCCACCGCCCCGGCTCTCGCCAATGGCGTCCCCTCCGACCTTGCCTCGGGCACGCCCATTCGCTCCGGCGTGATCTTCTATTCGCCCGGCGCGGGAGAGACAGCCGGCGACATCGTCACCTCCTGGTAAGCGCCGCCGCCGCACCCCGCCACTCCAGGCGGGCGCAGTCAAAGAAGTGCGGCCGGCGCGTGTCGGCGACAGCGGGCGTGCGTCCGCGCCCACCGTTCCCGCCGCCATTTCGTTCTCGTTACGGGCGCTTCCCGAAGCGATAAACGGCACCATGAAGATCGTTCGTTTTCTCACCCGCGAGGGGCGCACCGGCCAC